>NZ_BAAAUD010000049.1:0-125834 GCF_039533765.1 Streptomyces enissocaesilis
GATGGAACCGCAGGAGCGGACGAAGCGGCTGGCCGCGGCGGCGACGGCGCTGCCACCGGCGGCCTGGTTCCCGGACCAGCTCGCGGCACCGGCCTCGGAACAGGCGGAGCCCCGGCCTCGGACCAGGACCCGCCCCGGCCTCGGAGTAGGCGGGGCATCGGCGGTCTCGGACTAGGCGGGGCGCCGGCCTGGGATCAGGCGGACAGGCGTCCCGGCCGGGCCGGGGGCGGGTCCGGGGCGGGCCGGGTCCTGCGGAGCTTTCCCCTACCCGCCCCTTCCCGAACCGGGGCTCCGCCCCAGACCCCGCTCCTCAAACGCCGGAGAGGCTGACGGTTGCCGCAGCGCGGAAAGTGCAGCCGCGTGCGACAGCCGAGCCTTCGCCGGAGAACAGGCCCGGCCGGAATCGGATCAGGCCCGTCCGGCGATCGAGGACAGGGCGGTGAGCAGCCGGACCACTCCCGACGGGCCCTCGACCACCAGGTCCGCCCGGTCCGCGAGGGCGGGGACCTCGTTTCCGCTGCACACCAGCAGGCCCGGGACGCCCTCCGTGCGCAGCTTCTCCACGGCCGCGTACGCGGCCACATCGCCCAGGTCGTCCCCGGCGTACAGGACACAGCTCGCGCCGGTCTCGCGCACGTGCTCGGTCAGGGCCACGCCCTTGTCGATGCCGGGCGGGCGCAGCTCCAGCACCAGCCGGCCGGGTTCGACGATCAGGCCGTGGCGGGCCGCAAGCTCGGCCAGGGGGACGCGCAGGGACTCGAACGCCGTCACCGGGTCGGCGGCGCGGCGCGTGTGTACGGCGACGGCCCGGCCCTTCTCCTCGACCCACGCGCCGCGCCAGGTTTCGACGCCGTCGAGGAAGCCGGGGAGTTCGGCGCGGGCGGCCTCCACGCCGGGGTGGGCGTCGGGGGCGCTGACGGTTCCGGTGCCGGCGTCCCAGCGTTCGGCGCCGTAGTGGCCGAGTACGACGAGGTGTCCGAGGCCGGGGACCCCCGCGAAGCCGCCGTTGCGGACCGCGACGGCGGCCGGGCGGCCGGTGATCACGGCGAGGGCGCCGACGTGGGACGCGAGGGCGGCGAGCGCCTCCACCGCGCCGGGGTGGGCGCGGGCCTGCTCGGGATCGGGGACGATGTCGGCGAGCGTGCCGTCGAAGTCGACGGCGATCAGCGCCCGGTCCGGCGCGTCCAGCAGCGCGGCGAGGCCGTCGCGGCCGGCGGGGGTCGCCGGCGTGAGGTCGACCGGCAGGGGATGCGGTTGCGATTGCGGTTGGCTGCCCATGCCCCCCGACCCTACCGGCGCGCGCCGGGCCGGGCACCGGCCCGCTGCCCGGCCCCCGGTGCCGGGTCAGCGGCGTTCGCGGCGGGCGTCCCGCACCCGGCGGAGGCGGTTGACGGTGACGGGGTCGTGAGCGAGCGCGCGCGGGTCGTCGAGGAGGGCGTTGAGGAGCTGGTAGTAGCGGGTCGGCGAGATGCCGAGCTGCTCGCGCATCGCCCGCTCCTTGGCTCCGGGCCCGGCCCAGGAGCGCCGCTCCACGGCGAGGAGGGCGCGGTCCCGCTCGGAGAGCTCGGGACCGTGCGCGTCCTCTTCGTCCTCTTCGTCGGAGTCGTAAGGCATATGAGCAGTCTAGAACGGCTCGAAAACGCCCTACTCGGTCCTACTCGGCGCCACTCGGTGCTACTCGGCGTTCTCCGTCGCCATCGCCTCACGGCCGATGGAGCCTAGGGTCCCGGCCGGATCGCCGTCGGGGCCGACCACGGACCCGATCTGCTTCTTGATGCTCTCGCTGACCTTCGCCCACGACGTCTTGTCCACCGGGTAGAGCGTCGATTCCGGCAGCGCTTCGAGGAACGGCCACAGCTTCTTGTGCTCGGCGTCCTCGCTCATCGCCTCGGAGGCGGAGACGGTGACCGGCAGCAGGTCGTACTGGTCGGCGAATTCCAGGACGTTGTCGTCGCTGTACGCGAAGTCGAGGAAGGCACCGATCTGCTCGCGGTGGCCGTTCTGCTTGAAGCCCATCATCCAGTCGGCGACGCCCATGCTGGACTCCGGCTTGCCGTTCGGTCCGGGCAGCGGCACCATGCCGACCTCGACGCCCTTCTTCTCGGCCTGCTGGAGGAGGGAGGGGTGGCCGTTGAGCATGCCGACCTCACCGTCCGCGAACGCGGTGAAGGCGGTCTTCCTGTTGAGCTTGGCCGGGGCGACGGGCCCGGTCAGCCCCTTCCCGACGAGGTCGTCCTTCAGCCAGTCGAAGGCCCTGACATTCGGCTCGGAGTCGATCTGGTACGTCCCGACCGCGTCGGTGTAGCCGCCACCCGCGCTGAGCATCCACATCATGGTCTCGGCCTGGGCCTCCTCGGTGCCGAGCGGCAGCGCGAACGGGTACTTCACGCCGCGCCGCTCGAGCGCGGCGGCCGCGCTCCCGATCTCGTCCCACGTCGTGGGGGCCTTGAGGCCGGCCCGGGTGAAGAGCGTCTCGTTGTAGAAGAGCAGGCGGGTGCTGGCCACGAACGGCAGGCCGTACGGCACGCGGTTGACCTCGCCCGCGTCGGCGAGCGGGGCGAGGAAGTTGGCCTGCACGGGGATGGAGAGCAGGTCGTCGACGGAGTAGAGCTGGTCCTTGGCCGCGTAGTCGGCGTACGCGCCGATCTGGGCGATGTCGGGGGCCTTGCCGGCCGCGACCATTTCGGCGACCTCGCGGTCGACGTCCTTCCAGTCGTGGACCGTGACGTCGATCTTGACGCCCTGATTCTTGGCCTCGAAAGCGGTGGCGACGCCGTCCCAGTACCGCTTGGTGCTGTCGCCGCCTTCGGGGTCGTAGTCCGCCGCGACGAGCTTGAGGGTGACCTCACCCCCGGAGCCACTGCTTCCACACCCCGACAGAGCCACTGTCATGCCGAGTGCGGCGACTGTCGCGGTCAAACCCAAGAAGCGCCGGTGCACAGCCCTGTCCCACCCTGATTCATCAATTTGTTGTCCGACATGCGTGCGAGCTGCGATTTTCTCCTATTCCGCGCCAGGAGGTCTACACCACCCGGATATCGCTTCTGCAACGCCCGCGTGAAGGACGGACGGCAGAACAGACGCAAGTGGACTAGACCTTTCCACGGTTGACGCGCGAGACTGTGTCCGTGAAACACGTCATCGCCCTCGATGTGGGCGGCACCGGGATGAAGGCCGCACTGGTCGGCGCGGACGGCACGCTGCTGCACGAGGCCCGCCGGGCCACCGGCAGGGAGCGGGGGCCCGAGGCCGTCGTCGAGGCGATCACCGGCTTCGCCGCCGAGCTGCGCGCGTACGGCGAGGAGCGGTACGCCGAGAGGGCCTCGGCCGCCGGTGTGGCCGTGCCCGGCATCGTCGACGCCGAGAACGGGATCGCGGTGTACGCCGCCAACCTGGGCTGGCGCGACGTGCCCCTGCGCGCACTCCTCGGCGAGAAGCTGCGCGGGGTGCCGGTCGCCCTCGGCCACGACGTACGCACCGGCGGCCTCGCCGAAGGGCGCATCGGGGCGGGCCGGGACGCGGACCGCTTCCTCTTCGTACCGCTCGGCACCGGGATCGCCGGCGCCATCGGCATCAACGGCGTCATCGAGGCCGGAGCCCACGGCTGCGCCGGCGAGATCGGCCACATCGTCGTACGTCCCGGCGGCATCCTGTGCGGCTGCGGCCGGCGCGGCTGCCTGGAGCGCTTCGCCTCCGCCTCCGCCGTGTCCGCCGCCTGGGCCGCCGCCTCCGGCGACCCGGACGCCGACGCCGCGGACTGCGCGAAGGCCGTCGAGTCGGGCGATCCGCGGGCCCGGGAGGTGTGGCGCGAAGCCGTCGACGCGCTCGCCGACGGGCTGGTCACCGCGCTCACCCTCCTGGACCCCCGCACGCTGATCATCGGTGGCGGACTGGCCGAGGCCGGGGAAACCTTGTTCACACCACTGCGGGCGGCCGTCGCGGAACGCGTCACGTTCCAGAAGCTGCCCACGATCGTTCCGGCGGCCCTCGGGGACACCGCCGGATGCCTGGGCGCGGGGCTCCTCGCCTGGGACCTTCTCGCCACGGAAGCCCCAGCAATCACAGAAGCCACGGAGGTATCCGCCTGATGGCCGGACGCGCTGCAACCAAGGTTCTCTCCGGCGCCCGGGTGGTGCTGCCGACCGGGACCGTCGAGAACGGCCGGGTCATCGTCGAGGGCGGCCGCATCGCCGGCTCCGCACCGGCGGACACCCCCTCCCTGGACCTCTCCGGCCACTGGATCGTGCCCGGCTTCGTCGACATGCACGTGCACGGCGGCGGCGGCGCGTCCTTCACCTCCGGCACCGCCGAGGAGGTGCTCAAGGGCGTACGGACGCACCGCGAGCACGGCACGACGACCATCGCCGCCTCGCTGGTGACCGGCGAGACGGACGCACTCGCCCGGCAGGCCGCGCTGCTCTCCGAGCTGGTCGAGCAGGGCGACCTGGCCGGCCTCCACTTCGAGGGCCCGTTCATCTCGCCGTGCCGCAAGGGCGCGCACAGCGAGGACCTGCTGCGCGACCCCGACCCGGCGGAGGTCCGCAAGCTGATCGACGCCGCGCACGGCACGGCGAAGATGGTCACGCTGGCGACCGAGCTGCCCGGCGGCATCGACTCGGTGCGGCTGCTCGCCGAGCACGGCGTGATCGCCGCGATCGGCCACACGGACGCGACGTACGAGCAGACCGCCGAGGCCATCGACGCGGGCGCCACCGTCGCCACGCACCTCTACAACGCGATGCCCGCCCTCGGCCACCGCACGCCCGGCCCGATCGCCGCGCTCCTGGAGGACGAGCGGGTCACGGTCGAGCTGATCAACGACGGCACCCACCTGCACCCGGCCGCGCTGGAGCTGGCGTACCACCGGGCGGGCGCCGGCCGGGTCGCGTTCATCACCGACGCGATGGACGCGGCGGGCTTCGGCGACGGCACGTACCTGCTCGGCCCGCTGGAGGTCGAGGTCAGGAACGGCGTCGCGCGCCTCGCCGAAGGCGGCTCGATCGCCGGCTCCACGCTCACCCTCGACACCGCCTTCAAGCGCGCGGTGACCGTCGACCGGCTGCCGGTCGAGGACGTCGTACGGTCGATCTCCGCCAACCCCGCCCGCCTGCTCGGCGTCGACGACAGGGTCGGCTCGCTGGAGCCGGGCAAGGACGCGGACCTGGTGGTGCTGGACGCGGACTTCACGCTCAAGGGCGTGATGCGCAAGGGCGCCTGGCTGAGGGAGCCGTAAGTCCCGAGGCGTCCCAACTGGGGTGATTTCTGCACCAGTTCATATCAAAACGACACGCAGCGGTTGGCCCCGGACCCTGGGCCAACCGCTTTCTTTTTGGCATGATCGCCCCGACACCACGCACACGGTAAGCGTTTTCCACGGGGCACGGGGGGTGACGCGGGTGATCCTGACGGTCACGCTGAACACCGCGCTCGACCTCACCTACCGCGTCCCGGCCCTCACCCCGCACGCCTCCCACCGCGTGAGCGACGTCGCCGAACGCCCCGGCGGCAAGGGCATCAACGTGGCGCGCGTACTGGCGGCCCTCGGCCACGACACCGTCGTGACGGGCTTCGCCGGCGGCCCTTCCGGCGCCGTGCTGCGCGACCTGCTCGCGCCCCTCGGCCCCGTCGACGCGCTCGTCCCCGTCACCGGCGCCACCCGCCGCACCGTCGCCGTCGTCGACACCGCCACCGGCGACACGACCCAGCTCAACGAGCCGGGCCCGGTGATCACCCCCGGGGAGTGGGCCGCCTTCCTCTCCTCGTACGGCCGGCTCCTGCGCGGCGCACGGGCGGTGGCCCTCTGCGGCAGCCTGCCCCCCGGCGTCCACGCCGGCGCGTACGCCGAGCTGATCCGGCGCGCCCGCGCCGCCGGCGTCCCCGTGCTCCTGGACACCAGCGGTGAACCGCTGCGCCGGGGCGTCGCCGCCCGCCCCGACCTCGCCAAGCCCAACGCCGACGAACTCACCCAGCTCACCGGCTCCCGCGACCCCCTGCGCGCCGTCCACGACGCCCGCCGCCGCGGCGCCCGCGCCGTGGTCGCCTCGCTCGGCCCGGACGGCCTGCTGGCCGCCGCCCCCGAGGGCCTGTGGCAGGCGGCCCCGCCCGCCCGCGCGCAGGGCAACCCGACGGGCGCGGGCGATTCGGCGGTGGCCGGGCTGCTCTCGGGCCTGGTCGAGCAACTCCCCTGGCCGCAGCGGCTGGCACGGGCGGTGGCGCTGTCGGCGGCGACCGTACTGGCCCCGGCGGCGGGCGAGTTCGACGCGGCGGCGTACGAAGAGCTGCTGCCGGGGATCGACGTCACGACACGCGCCACGGCGGCGTAACCGCGCCCGCACACGACGCCCGCACACGAGCAACAGGGGACCGCATGCCACTCGTCAGCACCGGTGAACTCGTCACCGCCGCCCGGGAGTCCGGCCACGGCGTCGCCGCCTTCAACGTCATCACGCTGGAGCACGCGGAGGCGATCGCGGCGGGCGCGGAGCGGGCGGGCGCACCGGCCGTCCTCCAGATCTCCGAGAACGCGGTGAAGTTCCACGGCGGCGACCTCACCGCCGTCGCGGCGGCGGCGACGGCCGTGGCCCGCGCGTCCTCGGCCTCTCTCTCCCTCCACCTCGACCACGTCGAGTCCGTCGAGCTGCTGCGGGCCGCGCACCCGGCGGGCTTCAGCTCGGTGATGTTCGACGCCTCGAAGCTGACGTACGGCGACAACGTGAAGGCCACCGCCGAGGCGGTCCGCTGGGGCCACGCGCGCGGCATCTGGATCGAGGCGGAGCTGGGCAGGGTCGGCGGCAAGGGGGGCGAGGCGCCGCTCGACGCCCACGCTCCCGGCGTCCGCACGGACCCGGCCGAGGCGCAGAGCTACGTGGCCGGCACGGGCGTCGACGCCCTGGCCGTCGCCGTCGGCTCCTCCCACGCGATGACGGACCGCACCGCGGCCCTGGACCACGCACTGATCACCGCCCTGCGCGACGCCGTACCGGTGCCGCTGGTCCTGCACGGCTCGTCGGGCGTACCGGACGGGGAGATCCGCCGGGCGGTGGCGGCCGGCATGGTCAAGATCAATGTGGGCACGGCCCTGAACACGGCCTTCACGGGCGCGGTACGCACCTACCTGGACGCGCACCGGACGACGGTCGACCCCAGGAAGTACCTCGTCCCGGCTCGCGAGGCGATGACCGGGACGGTGGCGCACTTCCTGAGGCTGATGCGCCCGTAGCGCGCTAGAGCACGGAGGTCACTTGATGTGGCCGGCCTTGAGCTCCAGCCGGTCGAGGTTGGCCTCGCACTGGTCGCCGTCGCCGCAGGAGATCACGAAGGTGTTCTCGCCCTCGGTGAGATTGACCCAGGCGTAGGTGTTGGTCCAGCCCTTGTCCCAGGCGCCTTCCTCGGCGTGCGCGAAGTTCTCCATGTTGAGGCCGCCGCCGTGCGGCTTGCCGTTGACGGTCAGCGACGTCTTGGCGTCCTTGCCGGGCACGCCGTAGTCGATCGACAGCGTGTACGCCCCGGCCTTCGGCACCTTGACCTTCCAGGTCGCCGAGGCACCGGGGGCGTTCAGCGGGACGTACGCGCCGCTCGCCGACCTGGCGCCGGGGATCGCCTTGTCCGTGGAGATCCCAGGGGAGAGCTTGAGGAGCGCCGCGTCCTGCTTCGGCAACTGGACCGCCGGCTTCTCGTCCTTCCTGGCCGGTTCCTTGCTCGGCTCGGTCGTCGCGCCGGCCGTCGAGCCACCGCCGCCCACCCCGCCGGCCTGCGGCTTCTTGTCTTCCTTGCCGCCGCTGGTCATCAGGGCGATACCGATGCCGAGGACGACGACCGCGACCACCGCCACCGCGCCGATCAGCAGGCCCTTGGTGTTGGGTCCACCGCCGCGGCCGCCGCGGCCGCCGCCACCGCCGCCCACCGGCGGCGCCGGGCGGGTGGGGGCACCGCCGGGCTGCGTCTCGGGGGCCGCGTAGTGCGCGTTGGGCCGGGTGTGGTTCTGCTGCTGGCCGTACGTCTGCTGCGGAGGCACCTGGTGGCCGTACTGCTGCTGCCCGTACTGCCGTCGGCCGACCGTTCCCACCTGGTGGTACGAGGTCCTGGGCACCCCGGGCTGCGCGGCCGGACCCGGGTAGCCGTAGCCGCCCGAGCCGGGCGGGACAGCGCCCGCCGCCTGTCCGTCCTCGTAGAGGTAGCCGAACGGATCGTCGTCCTCAGGCGTGCTCGTGCCGTTGTTCGCGGCCGTCATCCCTGGTCACTCCTCACCATGTTCGCCAGCCGTCGCCGACCCGGCGAGCCTACCTTGAACCGGCAAGCCGAAGGTTTGGCGTGGGTCACAGTGCGGTAGTAGGGCGTGCTTCAGCCCGCTCGCCTGTGAACCTTGGCGCGAGAGCGTTTCTCCACGTACATCCGCTGGTCAGCCGACTGCAACACTTCCTCGGCCGTCATCCCGCAGCTCGCCCAGCCGATGCCGAAACTGGCTCCGACGCGGACCGCCCTGCCGTCGACGCGGATGGGCGGAATGATGGCGTTTCGCAGGCGTACGGCGAGGTCGGCGGCGTCCGCGCTGCCGAGACCGTCGGCGAGGACGACGAATTCGTCACCTCCGAGGCGGGCGACCGTATCGCCGTCGCGCACGCACGTCGTCAGGCGGCGGGCGACCTCGATCAGGACGGCGTCACCGGTGTGGTGCCCGAACCGGTCGTTGATCGACTTGAAGCCGTCGAGGTCGCAGAAGAGGACGGCGAGGCCCTTCGTGCCGTCGTCGGGGCCGCCGGCGGCCGAGGTGGGCGCGACCATGTGGACGTGGTGGTCGTAGGAGCCCGCGTCCGTGTGCGGGTTGTAGTCGAAGTCGTGCTCGGGCACCGTCCCCCGGGCGGCCGGTTCGCCGTACGCCGCGTCCAGGGCCTCCACGGCCGTGGCGCGCGCGGAGTGCGCGTGCGGGCGGCGGCACAGCCGGGAGGCGAGGCGGGTGCGCAGCTCGGCGCTGTTGGGCAGGCCGGTGAGCTGGTCGTGCGAGGCACGGTGGGCGAGGTGCAGCTCGTGGCGCTTGCGCTCCTCGATGTCCTCGACGTGGGTGAGGAGGAAGCGCGGGCCGTCGGTGGTGTCGGCGACGACGGAGTTGCGCAGGGACACCCAGACGTACGTGCCGTCGCGCCGGGCCAGCCGCAGCTCGGCCCGGCCGCCCTCGGCGGAGGTGCGCAGCAGGGTGCCGATGTCCTCGGGGTGGACGAGGTCGGCGAAGGAGTAGCGGCGCATCGCGGAGGCGGGGCGGCCGAGGAGACGGCACAGGGCGTCGTTGGTGCGCAGCAGGCGGCCGTGCTGGTCGCCGCCCATCTCCGCGATGGCCATGCCGCTCGGGGCGTACTCGAAGGCCTGGCGGAAGGATTCCTCGCTGGCGCGCAGGGCCTGCTGCTCGCGCTCCAGGCGGACGAGGGCGCGCTGCATGTTGGCGCGCAGCCGGGCGTTGCTGATCGCGATGGCCGCCTGGGACGCGTACATCTGGAGCGCCTCCTGGCCCCACGCGCCGGGGTGCCTGCCGTTGCGCGGGCGGTCGACGGAGATGACGCCCAGGAGCTCCTGGCCGCCGCCCGAGGCGTACATGGGGGCGTACAGGCGGTCCTGCGGGTGCCACTCGCCGGCGAAGCGGGGCTCGGGGCCGTCGGTGTGCCACTGGGGGACGTCGTCCTCCATCAGGACCCAGCCCTCGGTGTGCGGAATGAAGTGCAGGTCGCCCCATGCCTCGCCCATGGAGAGGCGGCGCTCCCAGGAGGCGCGCGAGCCGACGCGGCCGGTGATCAGGGCCTCGGCCGCCGCGTTGCCGGCGAAGGCGGCGATGACCAGGTCGCCGTCGGGCTGGACGAGATTGACGCAGGCCAGCTCGTACCCGAGGCCCGTGACGACTCCGTTGGCGACGGCCTGCAAGGTGTCAGCCAGGCTGGTGGCCCGGTTGAGATCGGCGACCACTTGGTGCAGCTGCCGCATCGTCGCCAGGCGGACGTACGGCTCGGACTCGGCCTCCATTGTTCGCACTCCCCGAGACCTCGACAGCAACTCCAGGATTCCCATAGCCGCACGTGTTGCACTATCACGGCCACTGAATCACAGCGAGCTGCCCACCCGGTACACAGGGTCAGCAAATTGTGGCCTCTGTGACTCAAGTCACGTCAGATGATGAGCGGCACAGGAGATGCGCGGGCCGTGCGGCGGTCCTAGGACCTCGCACGGTCCCCTCCTGGTCCCTATGCCCGATGGTGTGGGCACGGGCCCGGGCATAGCGTTCCCTCTGTGTTCCAGACGACCTCCCCCCAGTCCCCCGCCCCGGTCCCCCATCCTGAGGGGGTGAGCAACGACGAGTTCCGCGCCGCGATGTCCCGGTTCACCGCGGGCGTCACCCTGGTGACCGCGCACGATCCGGACAGCGGTGCGCGCGGTGAGGACGCCGGCATGACCGCGACCGCCTTCATGTCGGTGTCGCTGGAACCGCCGCTGGTGCTGGTGAGCGTACGGAACGGCTCCCGGATGGACGACCTGCTGGCCGAGCAGCCGCTGTGGGCGGTCTCCCTGCTCTCGGAGAGCCAGCGGCACATCGCGGGACGGTTCGCGATGAAGGGCCGTCTCAGCGACCGCCTGCTGTTCGAGGACGTCGCCCATACGCGCGGCGCGGTGTCCGGGGCCCCGCTGATCGACGGCGCGCTGGCGGTGGTGGAGTGCGGGACCGAGCAACGGGTGGAGGCGGGGGACCACACCCTGGTGATCGGCCGGGTGCTCGCGGTGGGCCTGCCGAACGCGGAGGGCCCCCCGCTCACGTACTTCAGAGGCCGCTACCGGCACCTGGCCTGACGGGCCGGTCCCAGCTTCGGGTCCGGGCTTGGGCTTGGGTCCGGGCTTGGGCCCAGGTCCAGCTCGGGACCTGGATCCAGTTCGGGGCCCGGCTCCGGCTCCGGGGCGGGCCTAGTCCCAGCCGCCGGCGCGGCCGCGCTTCGTCTCGCCGCGCGCCTTCTTGTTGCGCAGCCTGCGCTCGTTGATGCCCCGGGGGATCTTCTTCGCCCTGCGCGGCTTGGGCGGCGGGGCCGTCGCCTCGGCGAGCAGGGCGGCCATGCGGACCAGCGCGGTCTCGCGGTTGCGCCACTGGGAACGGTGCTCGGACGAACGTACGGAGACGACGCCGCCCACCAGCCGGGGAGCGAGCCGCTCCAGCGCGCGCTCCTTCCAGACCGGGGGCAGCGCTTCGGTCTTCGCCAGGTCGAAGCGGAGTTCCACCTGGGAGTCGGTGGTGTTGACGTGCTGTCCGCCGGGCCCGGAGGACCTGGAGAAACGCCACATGAGCTCCGCCTCCGGCAGGGAGACAGCACCGCGAATGACATGAGGCCCGGACATGCGTCCAATGATCCCGTGTCCACGGGCATGGCGTCACCCGCTTTTCCCCTTCCCCTCTCCCCCTTCCTCCTTCCCCTCTCCCTCCGCGGACGTGGAACCTTGCGGCCACCTGCCCGCGTTAGGACGGGTGACGGTAGCTTCGGACCCCACGGGTCCGACCGGCCCGCACGACTTCAAGGAAGAGGACATCCCGATGGCTGTAAGTCTGTCCAAGGGCGGCAACGTCTCGCTCACCAAGGAGGCCCCCGGTCTGACCGCCGTCACGGTCGGCCTCGGCTGGGACGTCCGTACGACCACCGGTACCGACTTCGACCTCGACGCGTCCGCGATCGCGGTCAACCCGACCGGCAAGGTCTACTCCGACGGCCACTTCGTCTTCTTCAACAACAAGTCGACGCCGGACCAGACCATCGTCCACACCGGCGACAACCGCAGTGGTGAGGGTGCGGGCGACGACGAGGCGATCAACGTCAACCTGGCGGGCCTGCCCGCCGACGTCGACAAGATCGTCTTCCCGGTCTCGATCTACGACGCCGTGACCCGCAGCCAGAACTTCGGCCAGGTGCGCAACGCGTACATCCGCATCATCAACCAGGCCGGCGGCGCCGAGATCGCCCGCTACGACCTGAGCGAGGACGCCGCCACCGAGACCGCGATGGTCTTCGGCGAGCTCTACCGCAACGGCGCGGAGTGGAAGTTCCGCGCGGTCGGCCAGGGCTACGCGTCCGGCCTCACGGGCATCGCCTCGGACTTCGGCGTCAACGTCTGACACCGGGCGCGCGCACGCCTGTCGAGCAGGGCCCCGGCCACTGGAACTCGAGCGACGGCCGGGGCCCTGCCGCGTTGTCGCGCAGCAACGCGGTCGCGCGGTCACACGGCCGAGAGGCGGGTTCGGTTCGTGTCCCGCCCCCCGGGGGCGGGACACCCTCCGGTCACCGGGCGGGCCGGGGAGGACCCGGAGCGGTGGGGGCGGCGGGCTTCTCCCGGCCGTGGAGCCAGGTGTCCCAGAGGTCCTTCAGGTCCTTGCCGGACTTCTTCTCGACGTACGCCGTGAAGTCGTCCGTGGACGCGTTGCCGTGGCGGTGGGCGGCGGTCCAGCCCCGCACGATGTCGAAGAAGGCGTCGTCGCCCACCGCCTCACGGACCTTGTGGATCACCATCGCGCCACGCCCGTAGACGGGCGCCCGCGAGATCTCGGCCGCGGTGGGCGGATCGGCGGGCGGGAAGGCCCAGTTGACCGGGTCGGCGAAGGCGACGGCGAAGCTGTCGTCCGCGGGGACGTCCTCGAAGTCCTCGTCCCACAGCCACTCCGCGTACGTCGCGAAGCCCTCGTTGAGCCACATGTCCTGCCAGGTCCTGGGCGTCACGGAGTTGCCGAACCACTGGTGGGCCAGCTCGTGGACGAGCAGCCCCTGGTCGGGCGCACCGGGGAAGACCGGCTTGGTCTGGGTCTCCAGGGCGTATCCCGCGTCGTTGCCTCGCTCGACGATCGCGCCCGTGGAGGAGAAGGGGTACGGGCCGAAACGCTCGGCGGCCCACTCCATGACGTCGGGGATCGTGGCCAGGACCTCGGTGCTGCCCTCGGCGACGGCCGGGTCGACTGCGGTGTGGACGGGCAGGCCGGAGGGGGTGCGCGAAGTCCTCGTCTCGTACGCGCCGATGGCGACGGTGGCGAGGTAACTGGCCATCGGCTCGCCGGTGTGCCAGGCGAAGGTGGTGCGGCCGCCCCGGGTGCGCTCGCTCTTCAACTCGCCGTTCGACATGGCCTTCAGACCCTCGGGGACGGTGACGGTGATGTCGTACGACGCCTTGTCGCTGGGGTGGTTGTTCCCGGGGAACCACGCCATCGACCCGGACGGCTGGCCGAGCGCGAGCGCGCCGTCCACGGTCGTCAGCCAGCCCTCCCGCGAGCTGTCGGCGTCGGTGATCGTGGCGGGGGTGCCGGAGTAGCGGACGACCGTGGTGAAGGTCCGGCCCTTCGCGAGCCCGGCGGCGGGGCGCAGCGTCAGCTCGTCGCCCGCACGGCTGACGGCGGCCTCGGCCCCTCCGACGGTGGCGGAGCGGACCTCCAGGCCGTGGAGGTCGAGGCTGAAGGCGCTGAGGTCCTGGGTGGCGCGGGCGGTGATCTCGGCGGTGCCCGTGAGACGGCCCGCGGGCCCCCCGTGGTCCGCGCGGCCGGCACGGCGTGCGCTGCCCGTGCTTTCCGTGCCGCCCGTGCTTTCGGTGCCGCCCGTGCGGTCGCCGCCACCGGGCTCGGGGTCGTAGTCGAGGGTCAGGGTGTAGTGCTCGACGTCGTAGCCGCCGTTGCCGAGCCCGGGGAAGTACGGGTCGCGTACGCCCGACGCGCCCGGTTCGCCGCGGACGCCGTCGCCGAGCCCGCCGAGCCCGCCGGCTCCGGCGCCGGTGCACGAGGTGAGCGCGAGCAGGGTGGCGGCGGCGACGGCGGGGGCTGCGCGTCGTACACGAGACCATTGATCCACAGAGAGGATCATATGCGCGGAATGCACCGCTCACCCGGCCGGACGGGCGTCACCCGCACAGCCGAACGCGGCACGGGCACGGCACGGTGTCGGGGCGTTACTTGCCCAGCGCCGCGACGCCCGCCCGCGCGAACTTCTCGTCCAGGTCGCCGCTCGGCGCGCCGGCCACCCCGATGCCCGCGATCGGGGCGCCCTTGACCTGGACCGGGGCGCCGCCCGCGAGGAAGAGGGTGCCGGGGATGTCCTTCAGGTTGGGGGCCTGGGCGAGGCGCTTGGCCAGCTCGGAGGTGGGCGCGTTCCAGGAGACGGCGGTGTACGCCTTGCGCTCGGCGGACTCGTACGACTGCGGGCCGGCGCCGTCGCCGCGCAGCGTCACGACGGTGTTGCCGTTGCGGTCGACGACGGCGACGGTGACGCGCTGGTTCTCCTCCTCGGCGGCGTCCAGGGTGGCCTGCGCGGCCCTGGTGGCGGCGGCGACGGTCAGGTGGGTGGACTGCTGGAGGTTCTTGTTCGCGGCGTCGGCCGCGACCGCGACGGCCGGCGCGGCGGCGGGCTCGGTGGCGTTGGCGGACATCGCGCCGAAGGTGCCGGCGCTGAGGGCGGCGGCGGCGACGGCACCGGTCAGGACACGGGTGCGCAGCGAAAGCTTCTTCATGGTGTGGCTCCTGGGGCTGGGAAGGTTCCGAGTGGGGTCCGGTGGCGCCCCGCTTCGGCTCTGTTGTCGATCCTCCGGCCGCTTCCGGGCCCCTGCCGTCGGCGTACCGGCTGCATACGGCGTGCGGGACGGCCGACCCGTCCGTCAGCCGATCGGTTGATGCGGGTCTGGTCCCACCGGGTCACCATGGGGACGTACGCGCAGGTCAGCGAGGAGTGAGCGGTGCACCAGGACCAGGAGCGGAAGACCGATCCACCGGAGCGGGAGCGGCCCGAGCAGCCGGACCCCGACGCCCGCTGGCTCGCCCCCGTGATGCACACCGCGTTCTTCCTGCTGCTGGGCGCCTCGCTCACCCGCTTCCTCCTGCGGCACCCCGGTGAGGCCCGCACCCCGTGGATCATCGCGCTGAGCATCACGCTGGCGCTGCTGTACGTCCTGGGCCCGGTCCTGGGCCCCGCCGCCCCCGGCTCGGCCCGCCCCACGCCCCGCCCGCTGGTCTGGCTGGGCGGGGTCGTCACCGTCTGGATGGTGCTGGTGGTGCTGGCCCCGAGCTTCGCGTGGTGCGCGGTGCCGCTCTTCTACACCGGGCTGCGTACGCTCCCGTCCCGCGCCGCACTCCTCCTGGTCGGCCTGCTCACCGCCTTCGTGGTCGCCGCGCAGCTCCAGCTGGCGCACGGCGGCTTCGACCCCAACCTGGTGCTGGCGCCGCCCGCGGTGGCGGCGGTCGCGACCGCCGTCTTCCTCTGCATGCAGCGGCAGGCGGCCCGGCAGCGGGCGCTGATCGACGACCTGATCCGCACCCGCCGCGAACTGGCCGCGACCGAACGGCGCGAGGGCACGCTCGCCGAGCGCCAGCGCCTCTCCATGGAGATCCACGACACGCTCGCGCAGGGCCTGTCCAGCCAGCAGATGCTGCTCCAGGCGGCGGACCGGCAGTGGGACGCCGACCCGGCGACGGCCCGCCGTCACGTCCGTACGGCCGAGTCCATCGCGGAACGCAACCTGGCCGAGGCCCGCCGCTTCGTCCACGACCTGGCCCCGGCCGACCTGGCGGAGGGCGGCAGCCTGGAGGAGGCACTGCGCATGCTCGCCGCGCGGGAGTCGGCGGCGTTCCGGGTGGACGGGGCGCCGAACGGCGGCCTGCCGGACCGGGTGCAGTCGGCGCTGCTGCGGATCGCGCAGGGCGCGCTGGCGAACGTACGCGAACACGCGAACGCGCGGGCGGCCGCGGTGACCCTGACCTACCTGGGCGACCAGGTGGTGCTGGACGTCGCCGACGACGGCACGGGCTTCGCACAGACCCCGTCCCCCTCCCCCGCCGGTGTGCGCGGCCACGGTCTGCCCGCGATGCGTGCCCGTGTCCGCCAGCTCGGCGGCACCCTGGCGATCGAGTCCGTCCCCGGCGAGGGCACCGTGCTCTCCGCCGCGATCCCCCTGGAGCCCCAGTCATGAACCCGGCGCATCCGATGAGTCCCGCACGTTCCGTAAGCCCCGCACGTCCCGTACGCATCCTGCTCTGCGACGACCACCTGGTCGTACGCGCCGGACTGCTCGCCCTGCTGGGCAGCGAACCCGACATCGAGGTCGTCGGGGAGGCGGGCAGCGGTGAGGAAGCGGTGGCGATGGCCGCCAAGCTGACCCCGGACGTGGTCCTGATGGATCTCCAGCTGGGCACGGGCATCGACGGCGTGGAGGCCACCCGGCGTATCGCTCCGACCGGGGTCCACGTCCTGGTCCTCACGACGTACGACACGGACGCGGACATCACGCGGGCGATCGAGGCGGGCGCGACGGGCTACCTGCTCAAGGCCGAGCGCCCGGAGGAGCTCTTCACCGCGATCCGCTCGGCCGCCCAGGGCCGCACGACGCTCTCCCCGCCGGTCGCCAGCCGCGTCATGGACCGCATGCGCGGCGCGGCCCGCCCGGCCCTGACGGAACGGGAAACGGACATCCTCGGCCAGCTGGCACACGGCCTGGGCAACCGGGAGATCGCCCGCGCGCTGTTCATCAGCGAGGCGACGGTGAAGACCCACCTGGGCCGCATCTACGCGAAACTCGGCGTGGACACGAGGTCGGGCGCGGTGGCGGTGGCGAAGGAACAGCGCCTGCTGCCGTAGCGCAGCAGGCAGGCAGGCAGACGGCCAGCAGGCGGGCGGGCGGGCGGGTGTCAGTCCGCAGGCAGGTCTTGCGGGGTCAGACCTCGGTGGTGTCGAGGCCGGAACCGAGAGACTCGAACCTGGAACCGTTCACCCGGGCGCTCGAGCGGTGCCGTTTCCGCAGGCCGGAACCGGCCGGGGCGAACCCGTCCGGCAGACGTGACACCATCGACCACGTGCTCGACATCGGCTACTCCCTCTCCCGCCGCTTTCCGGACCCCCCGCAGACCGACTACCGGCGCGCCGGCGTCCACGACCTGCGGCACGACCTCTTCTGCGGGGACGTCTATCTCGCCGACACCACGTCGGACCGGGAAGTGTCCACAGCCTGGGGATGGGTTCCCGTGCTCGACTTCGCGTGGGCCCTGTGCGACATCGTCGAGCAGCTCGACCAGGACCCGCGCGGCAGCCGCTCCTCCCAGCCGCAGTTCGCCGAGCTGGACTTCACCGAGTCGACGGACCGGATGCTCTTCGAGCGCCGCTTCGGCTGGGTCGACATCGCCGCCGACTGGATGCCGGTCGAGGAGCCCCCGATCACCTTCAGCCACCGGCTGCTGCGCCGCGAGGCCCGCGACTTCCTGCACGACCTGATCGCGGACCTCACCGACCTGCACGACGGCCTCGCCGACAACCCGGTGATGTGGGACCTCCAGGCCCGCTTCCCCCGCGTCGCCCCCTAGCGCCCGCCGCCTCGCTCCCTCGCTCCCTACCCCCCGGTGTTCTCCACCCGCACCCCGATCTGCGCCGCGAACGCCGGTGCCAGTTCGAGCAGTTGCGACGGACTGATCACCGACCCCGCCAGCCGGTCCACGCCCCGCGCGATGTCCAGCTCCGCGACCGTACGCAGATCCACACCGACCATCGTGGCCGAGCTGAAGTCCGCCCGCCGCAGCACACAGTCGCGGAACTCCACCCGCTCCAGGCGGGCCCCGCCGAAGTCCGGCTCGACCAGCACACAGCCCTCGAACACGACGTCCTTCAGGCGCGCCCTGCGCAGATTCAGATAGTCGATCTTCCCGCCCCGCACCAGCACCCGTTCCAGGGACGCCGCGTGCAGCTGGACCCCGCCGAGCCGGGCGTCGGTCACCTCCACGTCGCGCAGTGACGCCTCCGCCAGGTCGGTGCCCACCCCCCGCACCCCGTCCAGCACCGAGTCGATGACGCGCGCCCGGCTCAGCCCCGTCCCGTCGAGCGCGACACCGTACAGACCGCAGTCCATGAAGCGGGCCCCGCGCCCGTCCTGGCCGCCCAGGTCGCGGTCCCGGAACTCGAACCCGTCGTAGTCCCCCTCGGGCTCCAGCCCACCGGGCCCGAACGGCGCGAGCGGCGGCAGCCGCACCTCGGGGCGCCGTACGGGACGTACCACTGCCTGCGTCTGCTTCGCGTTCCGTGCCATCCGCCCATGCTGTACCACCCCACTGACAACTCCCCCGGGCGATCCCCCACGGCGGGCACGTGCGTCCTCTTCATCGCACTTCCCGCAGGAAGTCCCGCACCAGAGCCGCGATTTCCCCGCCGTGCGTCTCCAGCGCGAAGTGCCCGGCGTCGAGCAGACGGATCCGCGCGTCGGGCAGGTCCCGGGCGAACGCCTCCGCGCCCGCCGCTCCGAAGATCTCGTCACCCCGCCCCCACACGACGAGCGCCGGCGGCCGGTGGGTGCGGAAGTACTCCTGGAAGGCCGGGTAACCGTCGAGGTTGAACTGGTAGTCCCAGAAGAGCTGGAGCTGGATCTCCTTGTTCCCCGGCCGGTCGAGTCCGGCCTGGTCCAGCGTCCAGGTCTCGGGGCCGATCCGGTCGAGCCGGTCCGCCGGCACCCCGTGCTCGTACTGCCACCTGGTCGCCCCGGCGGTCAGCAGCTCGCGCACGGCGGGCTCGTGCGCCGCGCGGTCCCGGGCGTGCGCGAACAGCACGTCCCAGAAGGGCGTGAAGCCCTCCACGTAGGCGTTGCCGCTCTGACTGATCAGCGCGGTCACGCGCCCCGGATCGCGGCTGGCGATGCGCAGTCCGATCGGGGCGCCGTAGTCATGGAGGTACAGCGCGCACCTCTCCACCCCCAGCCTGTCGAGCAGCGCCAGCGTGACCTCGGTCAACTTCTCGAAGCTGTACGTGAATTCACCGGCGTCCGGGGCGGCGGAGCGCCCGAAGCCGATGTGGTCGGGGGCGATCAGGTGGAACTCGTCGGCGAGTTCGGCGATCAGCCCCCGGTACATGTGCGAGCTGGACGGAAAGCCGTGCAGCAGGACGAGCGTGGGGCGGGACGGGTCGCCCGCCTCGCGGTAGAAGACGTCCAGCCCGTCGATGTCGACGGTGTGGTGGCGCGTACCGAACACGGACACAGCTGCTCCCGGGCGGCGTGAGACGGACGGATCGACGGAGAACGATCGTTCTCTGCATGCCGTGTAGAGTAAGAGAACGATGGTTCTCCACGCAAGGGGTGATCGCCGAATGGACGCCGCAACCGCCGAGGCCCGCCTGCTGGACGCGGCCGAGACCCTCTTCGACGAACGCGGCGTACAGGCCGTCGGCATGGACGCCATCCGCTCCGCGTCCGGCGTGTCGCTCAAGCGCCTCTACCAGCTCTTCCCCTCCAAGGACGACCTCCTCGAAGCGGTACTGCGCCGCCGCGACGAAACCGTCCGCAGCGGAATCGAGCGGGCCACCGCCGCGCACGAGAGCCCGCGCGAGCGCGTCCTCGCCGTCTTCGACCACCTGGAGGAGTGGTTCGGCCGGGACACGTTCCGCGGCTGCTCCTTCATCAACGCCTTCGGCGAGCTGGGCGGCGTGTCCCAGGGCGTCGCCGACATCGCCCGCGCCAACAAGCGCTCGCTCCAGGACCACTTCGCCGAACTCGTCGCAGCCGCCGGCACGCCTCCCGGGCCCGCGGACCGGCTCGCCGCCCAGCTCGCCGTCCTGGCCAACGGCGCGATGGCCACGGCAGGCATCACCGGCTCCCAGGACCCGGCCCGCCACGCCCGCGACGCGGCGAAGACCCTCCTCGACGCGGCGGACGTACGCTCCTGAAGGGCGTTCAGCCACATGCGTGACCACTCCGCGTGGCCGGTGTCGGTGGAGGGTGGACGGTGGCCGGTGTCGGTGGCCGGTGGACGGTGACCTGGTGGAACGCCCCGCCGCGCCGCCTGGCGGAGAGCCACCCGGCGCCACTTCGATCCCTCCGCCCATCGCCCCGCCCAGGAAGGTGGCCAGCCACGCCCGGACCTGCGCCCGAACGGTCCGGCCGGCGCCGGAGGCGCAACACCGGCGGCCCCGCGGCCGCGAAGACCGGCGACGCGGTCTCCCGGACGGCGCCGCAGCACACCGCGTACATGCGGTCGGACACGCCACCCGGGACATGCCACCCGAGTCGCTGCGGCGCAGGTGCCGCACGGGCGCCCCGTACGCGCCCACACCCCCGTCGTCCGCGCTGACCAGCACCCGGCCAGCCGCCCGATGGACGCGGTCGCGGAGCGCCGCCCGCTCCCCCCGCACCGGATGGCCGGGGCCCCCACGGGTCGCCGCACACGCCGGCGCCCGCCCCGGGCCCGGGATTCCCCGGGCGGGCGTCCGCGGTCGGCGGGCTCACCCCCGGTGACGCCTACGCCCCCGCCCCCAGCCTGTGGAGAGCGTCGTCCGTCAGACGGTTCACGGTCCACTCGTCCATGGACACCGCTCCGAGCGACTTGTAGAACTCACGGGCCGGCGAATTCCAGTCCAGGACCGACCACTCCAGCCGCTCGTACCCCCGCTCGACGCAGATCCGCGCCAACGACGCCAGCAGCGCCTTGCCGTACCCGCCGCCGCGCTGCGCGGGCCGCACGTACAGGTCCTCCAGGTAGATCCCGTGCACCCCGCGCCAGGTGGAGAAATTCAGGAACCACAGCGCGAAGCCGACGACCTCCCCCTCCGCCGTCTCCGCGATGTGCGCGTACGCGGCGGGCCGCTCCCCGAAAAGGGCCTCGCGCAACTGCTCCTCGCTCGCACGCACCTCGTGCAGCGCCTTCTCGTACTCCGCGAGCTCGCGGACCATCTCGTGAACCACCGGAACATCAGCAGGCGTCGCATCTCGAATCATGCCCGCAGCGTAAGCAGTGCCCGCGCGACGGCCACCAGCTCCCCCGGCAACCCGCCCGCCCCCTCCTCCTCGTCCTCCAGCTCCCAGAGACCGTTCTGCAGGACGCGCCCGAGCGTCCACGCCCGCGCCCGCCCCCGGTCCAGCCCCAGCACCTCCGTCATCAGATCGAAGCGCGACAGCACCTGCCCCGCCTCGAAACGGTTCACCAGCGCGGGCAGCAGCTCGAACCCCGGATCACCGGCCAGCGGCTTCGGATCGATCACCACCCACGGCTCACCGCGCCCGGAACCCGCCAGCGGCGCCAGCACGTTGTCGTAGTGCAGATCCCAGTGCAGCAACTGCCCGCCCGGCTCCCCCGCGACCTCCCGCACCGCCCCCGCACACCGTTCGAGAAGCCGCCGCTCCGCCGGATCGGCCGCCCCCCGCACCCGTCGCGGTACGTCGTCGAGCATCGCCTCCGCGATGTCCCCGAGGCGGCGTACGCCCCCGGGCGCCACCACCGCGTTCAGCCGCGCCAGCAGCTCCCCGACCACCCGCACCGCCGCCATGGTGTCCGCCACCCCCGACAGAGGCCGCCTCTCGTCCAGCCGCTCCAGCAGCATCGCGCCGCTCCGCGCGTCGTGCTCCAGCAGCCGTACGACACCGTTCCCGTCCCACGCCCGCAGCGCGGCGGCCTCGCCCGCGCTCTCCTCGTCCAGCAGCTGGAGCTTGAGGGCGGCCGGCGTCCCGTCGGCCCGCTCCACCGGCAGTACGAGCGAGACCGCACCGTGCATCGACGGCCCGGTGAGCCGGAGCCGCCAGCGCTCCAAATACGCCGCGGCCTGCCCGGGCAGCGCGGCGATCCACCTCCGCCCCGCCTCGCCGTTGAACTCCACCTGAGTCCCGACCAGAGCTTCCGGAATCCCGATCACGCCCGGATCCTACGACCACGCACTCCACCCCACACCAGACCACGCACCCCACCGCCCACCCCGCCATTGCCGCACCCCGCCCCCGCCCGCTAGCGTCCGCGCCATCACCACCACTGAGCAGCAGCGAGAAACGAACGCAGGGGCAACAGGATCATGAGCACCGTCAACGGCGGCATCTCCTACTGGTACGCGAACGAGGGCATACCCGCCCCCCGTGAGCCCCTGCCCGGCGACGCGACGGCCGACGTCTGCATCGTCGGCGGCGGCTACACCGGCCTCTGGACGGCGTACTACCTCAAAAAAGCCGTCCCCTTCCTCACCATCACCGTCCTGGAAGGCAGGTTCTGCGGCTACGGCGCCTCCGGCCGCAACGGCGGCTGGCTCTACAACGGCATCGCCGGCCGCGACCGCTACGCCAAACTCCACGGCCACGACGCGGCCGTCCGCCTCCAGCAGGCCATGAACGACACCGTCACCGAGGTCATCAGCACCGCCGCCGCCGAGAACATCGACGCCGACATCCACCACGGCGGCGTACTCGAAGTCGCCCGCACACCCGCCCAACTGGCCCGTCTCAGGCGCTTCCACGCCACCGAGACCGCCTTCGGCGAGAAAGAACGCACCCTCCACGGAGCCCGCGGGACCGCCGACCGCATCCGGGTGACCGGAGCCGTCGGCTCCACCTGGACCCCGCACGGCGCCCGCCTGCACCCGGTCAAACTCCTCAAGGGCCTGGCCGCCGCCGTCGAATCCCTCGGCGTCACCATCCACGAGTCCACACCGGTCACGGAGATCAAGCCGAAGCACGCCGTCACCCCCTACGGCACGGTCCGCGCCCCGTACATCCTGCGCTGCACCGAGGGCTTCACGGCCGGCCTCAAGGGCCAGCGCCGCACCTGGCTCCCCATGAACTCCTCGATGATCGTCACCGACCCCCTCCCCGCCTCCACCTGGGAGACGATCGGCTGGGACGGCCGCGAAACCCTCGGCGACATGGCCCACGCCTACATGTACGCCCAGCGCACCGCCGACGACCGCATCGCACTCGGCGGCCGGGGCGTCCCCTACCGCTACGGCTCCCGCACCGACAACGACGGCCGGACCCAGCCCGCCACCATCGAGGCGCTGCGCGAGCTCCTGACCCGCTTCTTCCCCACCACCGCGGGCATCCCCATCGCCCACGCCTGGTCGGGCGTACTCGCCGTGCCCCGCGACTGGTGCGCGACCGTC
The DNA here is from genome assembly GCF_039533765.1 of Streptomyces enissocaesilis. Taxonomy (NCBI): domain Bacteria; kingdom Bacillati; phylum Actinomycetota; class Actinomycetes; order Kitasatosporales; family Streptomycetaceae; genus Streptomyces; species Streptomyces enissocaesilis. The sequence continues at coordinate 22,863 of NZ_BAAAUD010000049.1, forward strand.
ACCCTGGACCGCTCCACCGGCATCGGCTGGGCCGGCGGCTACGTGGGCAGCGGCGTAGCGACCACGAACCTCGCCGCCCGCACCCTGCGCGACCTGATCCAGCAGGACTCGGGCCAGGGCGGCCCCACCGACCTCACCACGCTCCCCTGGGTCGACCACAAGGTCCGCAAGTGGGAGCCCGAACCCTTCCGCTGGCTCGGAGTCCAGGGCATGTACGCCGCCTACCGCACCGCGGACCGCCGCGAGGCATCCGGCCGTACGACGGAAACGGACCCCCTCGCGAGAGCGGCCGACCGCATCGCGGGCCGCCACTGAAGATTTTCGCAAAAGGAAACGCCCCGAATTTTCGAAATTCGGGGCGTTTTCCCTGCTGGAGCCCCCTGTCGGATTCGAACCGACGACCTACGCATTACAAGTGCGTTGCTCTGGCCGGACTGAGCTAAGGAGGCATCGCGCACGTCAGAACCGCGCGCGAAGGCTGCTCCACTGTACACAGGCCCCGAATCCTCAAGCCATCGAGTTGCGCGCGCCCGTGACCTCCCGGTCATCAGTTCGTCGAACGGACTGATGCGCCGTTCCGAAGATCGGACCGCAGGGGGAGGGACAGTGACGGACTCGACCGACGAGAAGCCGGCAAGCATCACCGGCCCGGATGCCCAGCGCATCAAACGCGAGGCGCTGGGCATCGCCGACCGGCGGAAGCATCACGGCCGTCCGGCGGCCCCCATGAAGCGCCGCGCCAAGGAGCCGGGCACCCGGCAACGGGTCTACCGTTTCCGCTTCTACCCGACTCCGATCCAGGCCGAGCAGCTGGAGCAGACCTTCGGCGCCTGCCGCTGGGTCTACAACGAAGGCTTGGCCCTCCGGTCGAGCGCCTGGGAGCAGCACCACGTATCGGTGGGCTTCGCAGAGGCGTGCCGGGCCTTGACCGGCTGGCGGCAGGCGCCGGAGACGTCATGGCTGCGGGATGTGTCGTCGACGGTGCTGCAACAGGCTCTCCGGCATCTGGACGAGGCGTACAGCCGCTTCTTCAAGGGAACGGCGAAGCATCCGAAGCGGAAGAAGAAGCGCCGCTCACGGGATGCGGCGACGTACGTCCGGACCGGTTTCCGGTGGGTCGAAGATCCCGAGCGGCCCGGCACCGGACGAGTGACGCTGGCGAAGCAGACCACCCCGCTGGATGTGCGGTGGTCGCGCTCACTGCCGGGCGGCCGGGTGCCGGTGAAGCTGACGGTGACGCGGGACCGTGCGGGCCGGTACTTCCTGTCCGTCCTGGTCGAGGAGCGGATCGAGCCGCTTCCCGCCGCGTTTCTGCCCGGTGGGCGTGAGCCGAAAGCGGTCGGACTCGACCTCGGCCTGGCAACGCTCGTGACACTCGACGACGGCGAAAAGCTGGAGCACCCCCGGCTGCTGAAGAAGTACGCGGAAGAACTCGCCCGGTGGCAGCGGGAGTTGCACCGCAAGCAGAAGGGGTCGAAGAACCGGGAGAAGGCAAGGAAGAAGATCGTCCGGCTGTACGCGCTCATCGGCGATGTCCGCGGGGACATGCTGGATCAGTTCACCACCCGCCTCGTGCGCGAGAACCAAGTGCTCGTGGTGGAAGACCTGTCCATCGCCAACCTGATGCGGCCGGCGGTCGGGAAGGGGCGGAGGCGGAAGGCCGGGCTGACCCGGTCGATCGTCGATGCCGCATGGGGTGAGCTGCTGCGGCAGTTGCGCTACAAGTGCGAGTGGTACGGACGGACGCTGGTGATCGTGGACCGCTTCTTCCCGTCCACGCGCCGCTGCTCCGCCTGCCACACGAAGGGGCCTCGGCTCGATCTGTCCGTGCGGGAGTGGACGTGCGCCGAGTGCGGTGTGGTGCACGACCGGGACGAGAACGCGGCCGTGAATCTCCGGGACGAGGGGATGCGGCTGTACTGGCTGGTGGCTGCGGCCCTGCCTCCGGGCAAGGTACCGCCACCGGTGATCAAGGCATCGGAGCTGCCGGAGGTCCTGCTGGCCGCGTAACGAAAACGGACCGACGGGCCGTCGGCCGCAATGCCTGTGGAGCCCACGTAAGACCGTCCGGATATGACCCATGAGGGCCATGTTGGGGCGGCGATGGGTGTCGAAGCAGGAAGGTGTCGTACACAGAGCATCGGGTCAAAAGACAGCTGCTCTGGATCCTATGTGCACACAGGTCAAAAAGCCGGTGCTCTGCCCCTATGAGCCCCGCTCGAAAATTTCATCGTCTTCCAGCTACTGACACAACTGACATCGCCAGGTAGCGTCACGGCAGGTTCACGCATGTGGACCAGACCACTCCCTTACACGGATCGTCCGGCACGTTCCTGCCGGTGAAGGAGCACATCACCATGGCAACCGTCTCGTTCGACAAGGCGACCCGGCTCTACCCGGGATCCACCAAGCCCGCCGTCGACCAGCTCGAGATCGAGATCGAGGACGGCGAGTTCCTCGTCCTCGTCGGTCCCTCCGGCTGCGGCAAGTCGACCTCCCTGCGCATGCTCGCGGGTCTCGAGGACGTCAACGGCGGCGCCATCCGCATCGGTGACCGCGACGTCACGCACCTGCCGCCGAAGGACCGGGACATCGCCATGGTGTTCCAGAACTACGCGCTGTACCCGCACATGTCCGTCGCCGACAACATGGGCTTCGCGCTCAAGATCGCCGGCGTGAACAAGGCGGAGATCCGCAAGAAGGTCGAAGAGGCCGCGAAGATCCTGGACCTCACCGAGTACCTGGACCGCAAGCCGAAGGCCCTCTCCGGCGGTCAGCGCCAGCGTGTCGCGATGGGCCGCGCCATCGTGCGTGAGCCGCAGGTCTTCCTCATGGACGAGCCGCTGTCGAACCTCGACGCCAAGCTCCGCGTCTCGACCCGTACGCAGATCGCCTCGCTCCAGCGCCGCCTCGGCATCACCACGGTGTACGTCACGCACGACCAGGTCGAGGCCATGACCATGGGCGACCGGGTGGCCGTGCTGAAGGACGGTCTGCTCCAGCAGGTCGACTCGCCGCGCAACATGTACGACCGTCCCGCGAACCTCTTCGTCGCCGGCTTCATCGGCTCCCCCGCCATGAACCTGGTCGAGGTCCCGATCGCCGACGGCGGCGTGAAGTTCGGCAACAGCGTCGTCCCGGTCTCCCGCGAGGCGCTCTCCGCCGCGGCCGACAGGGGCGACACCACCGTCACGGTGGGCGTTCGCCCCGAGCACTTCGACATCGTCGAGCAGGGCGGTGCCGCCGCCGCGTCGCTCACCAAGGCCGCCGCCGACGCCCCGGCCGGGCTGGCCGTCACCGTCAACGTCGTCGAGGAGCTCGGCGCCGACGGTTACGTGTACGGCAGCGCGCAGGTCGGCGGCAAGCACCAGGACCTGGTGGTCCGCGTCAACGGCCGCGCCGTGCCGGACAAGGGCGTCGAGCTGCATGTCGTGCCGCGCGCGGGCGAGATGCACGTCTTCTCCTCGTCGACCGGCGAGCGCCTCAGCGACTGACGGACGACTGAGATCAGCTCGTGCGAAGGGCCCCGCACTCCGGTGCGGGGCCCTTCGTATGCACCTGGGGTGTCGACAAATACCCCGGCATAACCGCCATTTCGAACCCCGTACGTCAACACGCATTCGAAAAGTTCCCTCGAACCATCCCCCGCAAGGGTGACTAAATGTCGCCAAATCATTACCGGCCGCTACGCTCGCTCGCGTGACCCACACAGCCCGCCGAATCGGCCGAAGTCTCGCTCTCGTCCTGCCCGTCGTCCTGGTGCTCTCCGGGACCCTCGCGGTCACCCGCGTCCCGTGGTCCACGAGCGGACCCGAGTCACAGGTCCTGACCGCGTCCTCCGAGAAGGTGAACGTACGCGCCAAGTCCCGCGCCCCGCAGGACATCCTGCGCGACAAGCTCCTGCTCGAACTCCAGGAGAAGGACCCCGGTGTCGCGCTCACCCACCTCCAGCGCGAGGTGGAGCGGCGTCCTTCGCTCGCCCAGCACTGCATGTCGATCGCCCGCTCGCTCGGCCGTGCCGCGGTGAACCAGTACGGTCCGACGCGCGCACAGTCGTTCTCGCGCCCCGTCTGCGACACCTCCTTCGCCTCCGGCGTGGCCCAGCAGACCGGCTGAGCGGCGGCCGGGCCGACCCAGCAGACCGAGCAGCTGAGAGGCTGACCAGAGCCGGGCACCGGCGGGCCGTCGACGTTCCGCCGCATATCGTGCCCCGTATGACTACGTCTCCGTCTCCGACGCAGGCCGTGATCCTGGCAGGCGGCCAGGGTTCGCGACTGCGCCCCTACACCGACGACCGCCCCAAGCCGATGATCGAGATCCCGGGCACCGGGACCCCGATCATCGGCCATCAGCTTTCCTGGCTGGCCGCCGAGGGCGTGAGCGACGTGGTCGTCTCCTGCGGCCATCTCGCCGGCGTCCTCCAGGAGTGGCTGGGCTCGGCCGAACTCCCGCTGCGCGTCACCACCGTGGTGGAGACGGAGCCGCTGGGCCGCGGCGGCGGTCTCAAGTACGCCGCCGCGCATCTTCCGCACCCCGATCGCCCCTGGTACGCGACCAACGGCGACATCTGGACGCGCTTCTCACTGCGCGACATGGCGGCCTTCCACACCGAGCGCGACGCCACCGCCACCCTCGCCCTCGCCCGTCCCCGGATCCCCTGGGGAGCCGTCGAGACGGACGCCTTCGGGCACATCACCGACTTCATCGAGTCGCCGCCCTCGCCGTATCTCATCAACGCGGGTGTGTACGTCTTCTCCGCGGCCTTCACAGGGCTTCTCCCGGACCGGGGCGACCACGAGCGCACCACGTTCCCCCGGCTGGCCCGAGAGCGCCGTCTGGCGGGCTTCCCGCTGCCGCAGGGGGCGTACTGGCGGGCCATCGACACCGCCAAGGACCTCACCGAGGCCGCCAAGGAGCTCTCGGCCGGGCGCGGTTGAGCCCTTCCCGCACCCGCACCCGTGTCCGCACGCGTACGCACGACGAAGGCGAAGGGCCCGGCGCACATCCGTCCGTCCCGTGCGCCGGGCCCTTCGCCTTACCTGCCGTAGCTGCCGTACGTGGCGGCCTAGCCGAGCAGGCCGCCGATCACCCTGCCGTCGTTGCCGCCGCTTCCGCCACTGCCGCTGCTCCCGCTGCCGCCCGTGGTGGAGCCGCCCGTGGTGGAGCCTCCGGTGGTGCTCCCGCCCGTGGTGGAGCCTCCGGTGGCGGAGCCGCTGGTGGTCCCGCCGCTGCCCACGCCGCTGGACGTCGGCCCGGCGCTGGTGGCGGGCGCCTGCGGCGGTGCGGGCTGCTGCTGGGGCGGGGCCTGGCCCGCCGTGCTGCCCTGCGTCCGGCTCGGCTGCTGGGCGCCCGCGCCGGTCGTACCGGCCGTGACGGTCTCGCGGACCGCGCCCGGGGTCGTGGCCCCGGCCGAAGGGGCGGCGGAGCTGCTGGCGGAGGGGGTGGGCCTGCGGCTCTCCGGCGGCTGCGAGGAACGGGCCTTGCCGCTGCCGGTCTCCCGGGGGAGCGGGGCTCCCGGCAGGTAGTTGGTCGGGTCGTCGTTCGGGCCGGGCACGGTCACCATGTCCGAGGAACGCACGGCCCCGCCCAGCATCGAGCCGATGAGCAGCGTCAGTCCGACCACCAGGGAGGCGACGAGGGCGCCGCGCCGCAGTACGCGCCGCCGCAGCTCCCACAGTTCGGAGCGGGGCCCGAGCTTGCGCCAGGCTTCGCCGGCGAGGCGGCCGTCGATGGAGTAGACGGGCGCGCCCGCGATGATCAGCGGGGACCAGGCGGCGAGATAGATGATGTCGGGCGCGTCGTACGCCGGTACCGTCTTCCAGCTCACCGTCACGAGCAGTGCGACGGAGAGCAGCGTCCCGAAGCAGGCGGCGACCCGCTGCCACAGCCCCAGCACCGTCAGCACGCCGACGACGACCTGGAGGAACGCGACGGTCAGGCCCGCGCCCACGGGGTGGGTGAGCGCGAAGTCGCGCAGCGGTTCGGCGAGGGTCCAGGGGTGCAGCGAGTTGAGCCACTTGACCATCGAGCCGCGCTCGCCGCCGTCGAAGTAGACGGGGTCGCAGAGCTTGCCCATGCCGGCGTAGATGGAGATGAGGCCGAGGAACACCCTCAGCGGCAGCAGCACCACACCGAGGTTCATCCGCCGGCCGGGGTAGTAGCCGTGCCGGACGGCGGCCGCCTCGGTGGCCCGGCCGCGCGCGCTGTCCTCGCCGTACGCCCCGTCCTCACCGGATTCGCCGTACTCGTCGAACCGGTCGTCCGGGCAGGTGCCCCCGGTGTCCGGGCCGGGGTCGTCGTAGGCGCCGACGGCCGGCCTCGCCCGGGGCAGCAGCTGCGTCCTGGGCGGCTCGGGGCTGCGCGGCCCGATGACGGTGGGGAGCGCCGCCGTGTCCTCTGCGCTCTCGCCCGCGTCGCCGACGGAGATCCGGGGGATGACCTGCGTGGCGCCGCTGTCGAGGCGTTCGCCGCCGACCGAGGAGTTGCGTACGGCCTGGAGCAGTCCGGTGGCGCCGGGGTCCCCCGGCTCGGACTTGCCGCTCCAGACGACGGGCGCCCGGCGCCGCACCACGGCCTTGACGTTCCCGGCCGGGAACCGTCCCGTGTCCCCCAGGCCGGAGCCCACACCGCCCGCTCCCGCGTACGGCGGGACGGGCCGCCTGCTCTGGGCCGGGGCGAACTGCACGCGGAAAACGGCGTGGTTGGCGGTGACCTGCGCTGGGTCGCAGGGCACCTTGACCATGCTCAGGACGGGCTGATCGTCGGTCCCGGGTGTTCTGGTGTCCACACTCATCTAACCGAGTGATGGGCGTTTAGGACACTGCCTTGACGCTCTCGATCTGTCCGAGACCCGTCAAGCCACCCTTACCGGGCAAAACACCCGTTCTCGCTCCAGCGGTTCCAGCTGGTCCGGCGCCGGACCAGCGTCGGACCGGCGCCGGATCAGCGCCTGCGCTGCGCCGCCTCCCAGAGCACGATGCCCGCCGCGACGCCCGCGTTCAGCGACTCCGCGCCGCCCGGCATCGGGATGCGCACGAGGTAGTCGCACGTCTCGCCGACGAGGCGGCCCAGGCCCTTGCCCTCGCTGCCGATGACGATGACGACCGGGCCGCCGAGCTGCTCCAGGTCCTGGACCGTGTGCTCGCCGTCGGCCGCCAGGCCCACGACCGTGAGGCCGGCCTTCTGGTAGCCCTCCAGGGCACGCGTCAGGTTGGTGACGCGGGAGACCGGCGTGCGGGCCGCCGTGCCGGCGGAGGACTTCCACGCACCGGCCGTCATGCCCGCCGCGCGGCGCTCCGGCACGACCACGCCGTGGCCGCCGAACGCGGAGACGGAGCGGACGATCGCGCCGAGGTTGCGCGGGTCGGTCACGCCGTCGAGCGCGACGATCAGCGGGTCCTCGTGCTTGTCGTACGCCGCCGAGGTGAGGTCGTCCGGGTGCGCGTACTCGTACGGCGGGACCTGGAGGACGAGGCCCTGGTGGTTCAGGCCGTTCGTCATCCGGTCGAGCTCCGGGCGCGGGGCCTCCATCAGGTTGATGTTGCCGCGCTCGCCCGCGAGCTGGAGCGCCTCGCGCACCCGCTCGTCGTTGTCGATGTACTGCTGGACGTAGAGCGTGGTCGCCGGGACGCCGTCGCGCAGCGCCTCGAAGACCGGGTTGCGGCCGACGACCATCTCGGACGTGCCCTTGACGCCGCCGCGGCGCGGAGCCGGGCGGCGGACCGCGGCCTGCTTGGCCTTGGCGGTGGCGATGCGGTTCTTCTTGTGCTTCTTGCGTGCCTCGGCGGGCGGCGTCGGGCCCCTGCCCTCGAGGCCCTTGCGCCGCTGGCCACCGCTGCCGACCGTAGCGCCCTTCTTGTTGGACGTGCGGCGGTTCCTGCGCTGGCTGTTCCCGGCCATGACCTGTTACCTGTTCCGTTGCTTCAGACGTGCGTACGTATAAGGGAAAGTGTGCCGCCCGGGGGGCCGGGCGGCACATCGCGCGTGCCGGTCAGCGCGGACCGAGGGTCCACCGCGGGCCCGACGGGCTGTCCTCGATGACGAGGCCGGTCTGCTGGAGCTGGTCGCGGATCGCGTCGGCCGCGGCCCAGTCCTTGCGGTCGCGGGCCGACTGGCGCTGGTCCAGTACGAGGCGTACGAGCGTGTCGACGACCCCGTGCAGGTCCTCGCCGCGCTCCGTGCCGCCGCCCGACCACTGTTCGGCGAGCGGGTCGAGGCCGAGGACGCCGAGCATCGCCCGTACCTCCGCCAGCCGGGCGACGGCCTCGTCCTTGTCGTCGGCGGCCAGCGCCGAGTTGCCCTGGCGCACGGTGGTGTGGATGATCGCGAGCGCCTGCGGGACGCCCAGGTCGTCGTCCATCGCCTCGGCGAAGGCGGGCGGGACCTCGGCCGCGGGCTCGACGTCGCCGCCGGCCTTCTCGACGACGCGCTGGACGAAGCCCTCGATGCGCGAGAAGGCGGACTCCGCCTCGCGCAGGGCCTCCTCGCTGTACTCGATGGTGGAGCGGTAGTGGGGCGTACCGAGGTAGTAGCGCAGGACGATGGGCCGCCACTGCTTGACCATCTCGGAGACGAGGACCGAGTTGCCCAGCGACTTCGACATCTTCTCGCCGGCCATGGTGACCCAGTGGTTGTGCACCCAGTACGTCGCGAAGTCGTCACCGAAGGCCTTGGCCTGGGCGATCTCGTTCTCGTGGTGCGGGAAGATCAGGTCGATCCCGCCGCCGTGGATGTCGAAGGCGGAGCCCAGGTACTTGTGGGCCATCGCGGAGCACTCCAGGTGCCAGCCGGGGCGCCCGCGTCCCCACGGGGTCTCCCAGCTCGGCTCGCCGGGCTTCGCGGCCTTCCACATGGCGAAGTCGCGCGGGTCGCGCTTGCCGGTCTCGCCCTCGCCGGAGGGCTGGAGGAGGTTGTCCAGCTCCTGGTTGGAGAGCTCCAGGTAGCCGGGGTACGAGCGGACGTCGAAGTAGACGTTCCCGTCGGCCTCGTACGCGTGCCCGCGCTCGATGAGGCCGCGCATCATCTCGACCATCTCGGGGACGTGGCCGGTGGCGCGGGGCTCGTAGGTGGGCGGGAGGCAGCCGAGGGCGGCGTAGCCGTCGTTGAAGGCGCGCTCGTTCTCGTACCCGATGGACCACCAGGGGCGGCCCTGGTCGGCCGACTTCCTGATGATCTTGTCGTCGATGTCCGTGACGTTGCGGACGAAGGTCACGTCGTAGCCCCGGTAGGCGAACCAGCGGCGCATGATGTCGAAGTTGAGCCCCGACCTGATGTGCCCGATGTGCGGGGCGGCCTGCACGGTAGCGCCACACAGGTAGATCGAGACGCAGCCCGGAGTGAGCGGGGAGAAGTCGCGAGTCTGCCGGGCGCTGGTGTCGTACAGCCGAATAGTCACCACACCAGGGTAGTGGGCGGACGGCAGTGCCCAGCGACCCTTTCCGGTACTGGACGGTCGCGGCGCGGCGGCGCCCTCCGTGCCGTTTCGCCCGTACGGGCCGAACGGCTCCCGCGGAGCCTTCCCCGCCCCGCTCCTCCCCGCTGTGCCGGGGTGCGGCTCGGGCGCGTGGAGGGCTCCGCCCCGGACCCCGCTCAGGCCGTGCGGACGACCAGTGCCGTGGCGATCGCGGCGAGGCCCTCGCCGCGGCCGGTGAAGCCGAGTCCGTCGGACGTCGCGGCCGACAGCGAGACCGGTGCGCCGGCCGCGGCCGAGAGCACCTTCTGCGCCTCGTCGCGCCGCTTGCCGATCTTCGGGCGTACGCCGACGACCTGGACGGCGACGTTGCCGATCTCGAAGCCCTCGGACCGTACGATCCGGGCGGCCTCGGTGAGCAGCGTGATGCCCGACGCGCCGGACCACTCGGGGCGGCCGGTGCCGAAGTGCGCGCCGAGGTCGCCGAGGCCGGCGGCGGAGAAGAGGGCGTTGCAGGCGGCGTGCGCGACGACGTCGGCGTCCGAGTGGCCGGCCAGGCCGGGGCCCTCGCCCTCCCAGAGCAGGCCGCCGCACCACAGCTCGCGGCCCTCCTCGAAGGCGTGGATGTCGGTTCCGATGCCGACCAGCGGCAGCGCGGGGAGCGCGGGGGTCTCAGAAGCCATCGTTTGCCCTCCTGCGGGCGAGTACCGCCTCGGCCAGGACGAGGTCCAGCGGCCGGGTCACCTTGAACGCCTCTTCGTGGCCGGGTACGACCACGACCTGCACGCCGAGCCGCTCGACCATCCCTGCGCAGTCCGTCGCGCCTTCGCCCTTCGCCGTGATCGTCTCGTGGGCGCGGACGAGGGTGGCGCGGTCGAAGCCCTGCGGGGTCTGCACGGCGCGCAGCCGTGCCCGCTCGGGTGTGGCGACGACCGGTTCGGGCTCGTCCTTCTCCCGGGGCTCGACCTCCTTGACGGTGTCGGTGAGCGGCATCGCGGGCACCACGGCGGGCGCTCCGTCCCGTACGGCCTCGACGACGGCGTCGACGGTGTCGACGGGCACGAGGGGGCGGGCCGCGTCGTGCACGAGGACGGCGGTGATGTCGTCGGGCAGGGCGTCGAGTCCGAGCCGTACCGATTCCTGGCGCGTCTCACCGCCCGGTACGACGAGGAAGTCCGTCCGCTCGGGCAGCGCGTGCTCGGCGAGGAGGTTCTTGACCTCGGCGGCGCCGTCCGGCGGGGCCACCACGACGACGAGCGAGACGGCTCTGGAGTTGGCCATGGCCCGTACCGCGTGGATCAGCATGGGGGTGCCGCTCAGCGCGCGGAGCGCCTTGGGCGCGCCGGGGCCGAGCCGCACGCCGCGGCCGGCCGCGGGGATCACGGCGGCGGTGCGCGGGGTGGACCTCGGGGTGGACTGCGGAGTGGTCGTGTGGCGCGGTTCGTCTGTCATCGGTAGCTCCGGGGCCGACAGCTTCGGGAACGGGTTCGGGTCCGCCAGGTTTGTGTCCGCGGCCTACGTGGGTATGGCCACAGCGTGCCGGGCACGACGCCTCGACCGGCCCCTTCCGTGACGACTGGTCGAGCCGGCTGCCCGGGACCGGCAGGCCGGAGCACCGGGGACGGTTCGATTCAGGGGCGCACGGGAACGAGACATGCCGCAGCGCCCGGCGACAAGGGCTGGACGGCCTTGTCAGCGGGCACCACGGCATCGTTGCTGGGTATCAGGGAAGGAGCCCCTGCGACCCGGAGTCAGGACGCGAGGACCTCGTCGAGCAGAGCCTCGGCCTTGTCTTCATTCGTGTTCTCCGCGAGCGCGAGCTCGCTCACCAGAATCTGGCGCGCCTTGGCGAGCATGCGCTTCTCACCTGCGGAGAGACCGCGCTCACGCTCACGGCGCCACAGGTCGCGGACTACCTCGGCGACCTTGATGACATCACCGGAGGCGAGCTTCTCGAGATTTGCCTTGTAGCGTCGGGACCAGTTCGTCGGCTCTTCTGCATACGGTGCGCGGAGCACCTCGAAGACCCGGTCGAGACCTTCCTGACCGACTACGTCGCGTACACCGACGAACTCCGCATTGTCCGCAGGCACACGAACAGTCAAGTCACCCTGGGCGACCTTGAGCACCAAGTAGGTCTTGTCCACGCCTTTGATCTGGCGAGTTTCGATAGCCTCGATCAGCGCGGCCCCGTGATGGGGATAGACCACGGTGTCGCCAACCTTGAACGTCATGTGACAGGTACCCCTTCCGTGGCTATCCAGAGTAACACGGAAACCGCTTCTTCTGAATGGCGTTTCCGCAGGTCAGGGCATATCTCGGGGCTTGACAACAGCGACAGGAACGTGCTGCGCGGGCCTTCCGGAAGCGGGTATTCGCAGGTCGGAGCGGCTGTGCGGGCGGAGAGAAACGCGTACGTTACACACATCACGGGACCCGCCGAAGAGGCCGAACGTCCCGTTTTGCCGGATTCCAAGCGGTGAACTTGGTGTACTCCGTTCGGCGCCCGGTCACCCGTTCGGCCCGAATCCGGAATTGATCACGTGCGGCTGTGATCAATTCCGGGGCCTCCCCGCATTCCTTACGGATAATCCGCACCCGGGGCGCGCTCCCGCCGCTCCCCCGGATATGTGAACGGCGTACGGAACAGGCCGCCGGTCCGGTACGGGCCGGTACGGGCGGGCGGGGTGGGGCGGGTCGGGTGCGAGGGCCGGTCGACGGCTCGGTAACCTAAGCGCGCCGACACACCCTTGGGGCGGCTTCACGTCGCTCGCACCTGATGGGTCCGCCCGTACGTCCGTCCTCTGACAGGAGATGCCGCCGCCGTGAGCCGCAGCCTTCGACGCGGTGCCCTCGCCGCCACCGCCATCGTGTTCTCGATCGCTTCGCTCGCCGCCTGCGGAGCGGGCAACGACGCACAGTCGCTGCAGATCAGGCCGGACAACGCCTCGACCGCCGTCGACGACATCAAGATCCAGAACGCGGCGATCGTCACCCAGCCGAAGCCCGACGCCGAGGGACCCGCTGTCGTCACCGCGACGCTGTTCAACAACGGCACCAAGGCCGAGACGCTCGAATCGGTCAAGCTGCCCGGCGCGAGCGGCGAGGTGAAGCTCAAGCCGGCCAAGGGCGCGGGCCCGGTGTCCGTTCCCGCCGGCGGGTCGCTCGTCCTGGGCGGCGAGGGCAACGCCTCCGCCGTGATCGAGAACGGCCGCGAGGCCGTGGAGAACGGCGGCGCGCAGCCGGTGGTCTTCGAGTTCAGCGAGACCGGTGCGGTGGAACTGCGGGCGCTGGTGTTCCCGGCGACGCACTACTTCAAGGACTTCGGCCCGAGCGAGCTCCCGAAGCCGCCGGTCACCACCGCGACCGCGAGCCCCTCGGGCACGCCGACCGGCACCCCGGAGACGGCCGGCGGCGCCGCCGGCGCCACGGCGTCGTCGACGCCGCAGAACGGTGCCTCCGGGGAAGCCGCGGACGACGACGCGGACGACGACGCCGAGGGGCACGGCGCGGAGCACTGAGGCCCGTACGGCCACAGCGGACAGCACGCACAGGGGCGCCCCGCCGGTATGAGCCGGCGGGGCGCCCCTGTGCGTGACGGTCCCGGTCTGCCGCGTCCCGGTCTGCCGTGTCGCGGTCTGCGGCGTCTTGGTCTACGGCTCGAACTTGTACCCCAGGCCGCGCACCGTCACCAGGTAGCGCGGCGCTCCCGGGTCGGGCTCGATCTTGGCCCGCAGCCGCTTCACGTGGACGTCGAGGGTCTTGGTGTCGCCCACGTAGTCGGCGCCCCACACGCGGTCGATCAGCTGCATGCGGGTGAGGACCCGGCCCGCGTTGCGGAGCAGCATCTCCAGGAGGTCGAACTCCTTCAGCGGGAGGTCGACCTTGCCGCCGCCGACCGTGACGACGTGACGGTCGACGTCCATGCGGACCGGACCGGCCTCCAGGGCCGCCGGGGTGACCTCCTCCGGCTCTCCCCTGCGGCGCAGGACCGCGCGGATGCGGGCGACCAGCTCGCGCGAGGAGAAGGGTTTCGTGACGTAGTCGTCGGCTCCTATCTCCAGGCCCACGACCTTGTCGATCTCGCTGTCCTTGGCGGTCACCATGATGACCGGGACGTTGGAACGGCTGCGCAGCTGGCGGCAGACCTCGGTACCGGGCAGGCCGGGGAGCATCAGGTCCAGCAGGACGAGGTCGGCGCCGTTGCGCTCGAACTCGTCGAGCCCGTCGGGGCCGGTGGTCGCGATGGCGACCTCGAAGCCCTCCTTGCGGAGCATGTAGGACAGGACGTCGCTGAAGGATTCCTCATCCTCGACGACGAGCACTCGGGTCACGGAAGGACCTCCGGGGCAGGAATGGGTTCGCGATCAGTGGTCTTGTGCGGGCCGCCGTCGTCCTCGTCGACGTCGTCGTCCGGGGTGTCCGGGGCGTCCGGGGCGGCGACCGGTGACCGGTCGCGCGGCGCGGCTGCTTCGGGCAGCCGCAGGGTGAAGGTGGAGCCCTGTCCCTCGGAGCTCCACACCGTGACCTCCCCGCCGTGCGAGGCGGCCACGTGCTTGACGATGGCGAGACCCAGGCCGGTGCCGCCGGTGGCCCTGGAGCGGGCCGGGTCCACGCGGTAGAAGCGCTCGAAGACCCGCTCGCGGTCCTTCTCGGAGATGCCGATGCCCTGGTCGGTGACGGCTATCTCGATCAGCCCCCCGGAGCCGAAGGTCTGGGAGGCGCCCCCACCGCCGGGCGTGGGGATCCGGCGGCCGGCGATGCCGACGCGGGTGCGGGGCGGGCTGTAGTTGACGGCGTTCTCGACGAGGTTGCCGAGTGCGGCGGCGAGCTGGCCGCGGTTGCCCCAGACGTACAGGCCCGCGGTGCCGCCGGCGGCCATCGTGATGTTCTTGGTGGACGCGGCGTGGCGGCTGCGGTCCATGGCCTCGGCGACCAGTTCGTCCACGCGGACCGGCTCGGCGTCCTCCAGCGGGTCGTCGTTCTGGACGCGGGAGAGGTCGATGAGCTCCTGGACCAGGTTGGTGAGGCGGGTCGCCTCGATCTGCATGCGGCCCGCGAAGCGGGTGACCGCCTCGGGGTCGTCCGACGCGTCCATGACGGCTTCGGAGAGCAGCGAGAGCGCGCCGGTAGGAGTCTTGAGCTCATGGCTGACGTTCGCGACGAAGTCGCGCCGTACCGCTTCGATGCGGCGGGCCTCGGTGAGGTCCTCCACCAGGAGCAGGACGAGGCGCGAGCCCAGCGGGGCGACGCGGGCGGACACGGCGAGGGCCTCGCCGCGGCCCGTGCCGCGACGGGGGAGGTCCAGCTCGACCTGGCGTATCTCGCCGTCCCTGCGGGTGTCGCGGGCCATGTGGAGCATGGGGTCCACGGCGAGCTTTCCGCCCCGGACGAGCCCGAGGGCGTACGCCGCCGAGCTGGCCTTGACGACGCTGTCGCTCTCGTCCAGTACGACGGCGGAGGAGCGGAGCACGGACAGCACGGTGTCGACGCCCGGCGGCAGCACCGCGTTGATGTCGGGGCGCAGCGAGGACCGGGTGGGCCTCGACTGCTCGCGCTCGCTCCAGCGGAACGTCAGCACGGCGACCACGCCGGTGCACAGACCGGCTATCGCTGCTGCTGCGGCGACTGCCGCGTTCACGTCCATGCACCCAGGTTATGCCGGGGCGATGACATCGCCCCAGCCAAAAGGGTGGCCACTCGAACACTCGTCGCTCAGAGTTCACCGAGGTGACGGAGTTGGTTCACTTGGGGGGCCGGAAGCGGACGCGTAACGGACAGAACGTGGGAGCGTGGGGTTCAGAGACTGACCTCAGAAGGACAAGAGAGGGACTTTCATGCGCGACGCGTACCACGAGGAACTTGACTCGATCGGCGAAGCCCTGGTCGAGATGGCCCGGCTCGTCGGGTCGGCGATCGGGCGGGCCACCACGGCCATGCTCGACGCGGACCTGAAGCTCGCCGAGAGCGTGATCGCCGCCGACCAGAAGGTCGACGACCTCCAGCACGACCTGGAGGCGCGCGCGATAGCCCTGCTGGCCCGACAGCAGCCCGTCGCGACGGACCTGCGGATCGTCGTCACCTCGCTGCGGATGAGCGCCGACCTGGAGCGTTCGGGCGACCTGGCCCAGCACGTGGCGAAGCTCGCCCGGCTGCGCTTCCCGGCCTCGGCCGTACCGCACGACCTGCACGCGACCATCCTGGAGATGGGCCAGCTCGCGCAGCGCCTGATGGCGAAGGCGGCGGAGGTCATCACCACGAAGGACGTCGACCTCGCGCTCCAGCTGGAGCACGACGACGACGAGATGGACCTGCTGCACCGCACGCTGTTCCAGCACCTGATGGACGACCGCTGGAAGCACGGCATCGAGACGGCGGTCGACGTCACGCTGCTGGGCCGTTACTACGAGCGTTTCGCCGACCACGCGGTCTCGGTGGCGAAGCGCGTGGTGTACCTGGTGACGGGTGAGCACGCGGACGAGATCCAGGCGGCGGCCGCCACACCCCCGCAGGGCGAGTAAGCCCGGGAATTGCGCGTGTGCGCCGTTGATGCGCCCGCCCCCGTGGGCATCCAATGGGCAGCAGCAGGAGTATGCCGCGTGCCTCTTCGAGGAGGATCCCCATGGCCGATTCCCCCATGTCCCGTTCCCCGCAGGACCCGCCGGCCGAGGCGGTCCGCCTGCCCGCGCTGCCCGTCCTCGGCGCCTGCGGCTGCGGCTCCGGTTGCGGCTGCGGCTGCCAGTCGGGCGCGCCGTGCCAGTGCGGCGGCTGCAGCGGTTAGCGCGGCCGGTACTGCCGGTGTTGCCCGTGCTCGCGGAAAGGGCCCCGTCCGGTGCGGACGGGGCCCTTTCTGTTCTTCTCCGTACGGGTCTGTGCAGGTCTGTACGGGCCCGTGACCGGACCTACACCGGGTCGCCTTCGTCGTACCGGCCGTACGGGCCGTCCTCGTCGCGCTCGTCGTCCTCGTCGTCCTCGAGGCCGAAGTTCTCCGGCACCTCCAGCATCGCCTCCCGGAACTCGGGCCGCGTCTCCTCCATGGCCGCTTCCCTGAAGAGCGCCGCGAGTTGGCGGCGGTCCTCGGTGGAGAGCCTGCCGAGGTTGTAGGCGACGTCTTCGAACCAGGTCGTGGCCAGGTCCGGATCGACCTCGTCCTCGTCCGTCATGTCGATGGCCGTGACCAGCTGCGCCATGGCAGTGGCCAGTGTGGTCAGCAGGGTGTCGCTCATACTGTGCTCTCGCCTCTTCGCGTACTTCTCGGACCGCAGGAAACCTTCACGCCGCGTCACGCAGCACCGAGCCCCCCGCCACGGGGCATCCGCGGCAGGGGGCTCGATCCGTAGGTGTTACTTCTTCTTGCCCTGGTTCTTGCTGCGGATCTTGGTGATCAGGGTTTTCCCAGCTGAGAACCCTGATCGGCTACAGGTAAGTGGGTGTCATTGGTCGTCATCGGGTGCCGCTGAGCAACCTCGGACGGCCCAGGGACGGCCCGGCCGTCACCACCGCCCCGGTCACTGCCGGCCAATGGGAACCTCGTAAACGATCTCACACAGCGCTGCGGGAAGAACGATGTCCGCCGTCTCCACCGGCTACCCCTGGTCGCTGTAGTAGGTCCGCCTGATGTGGGTGACGAGGGCGGCCTTCTGGATGCCCAGGAGTGACGCCTCCTCGGCAGTAGCCAGCCGCGGTTCCGGCTGCTCCACGGCGTGGCTGACCGTGATGCCGATCTCGGCCATGCGGTTGACCACGCCCGCCCCGGCGTGCGGCCCGCCCTCCGGCAGGACGACGAGGGTGCCGGCGGTGAGTTCGTACGGCTCCCAGCTCGTCGACAGCTGCACCGGCCTGCCGTCGGCGAGGAACTCGTACACGGTGCGGACGCACAGGTCGCCCTCGGCGATGCCGAGACGCGACGCGATCTCGGCCGGTGCCGGCACCTTCGCTTCCGTTCGGCTCTCCCAATCCCCCTGCTTGCCCACGGCCTTCATGTCCGCGCGGAACGGGGAGCCGCCGGGCTGCTCGCGGGCCGAGGAGCGGACCACGCGCACCCGCCGACGAGGAGCCGCGACGTACGTACCGGATCCGGCGCGACCCTCCAAGGCTCCCTGGGAGATCAGTAGTTCCTGAGCCCGGCGCACCACGTTCTCGCCGACGCCGCACTCCTGGGCGATCTGGGCACGTGAGGGGAGCCGGTCTCCCGGCGCCCACTCATGCTCCGCGATGCGCCGCCGGAGCTCGTCGGCGATGCGGAGATAGGGCGGTTGCTCAGACATATGGAAAATCTAGTCCACTAGCTCTAATCTAGTTAACTAGCTTTACGTAAAGTGATCGCCTGACACCGGAGGCTGCCCTGTGACCGCTTCGGAAGCAAGGGCCGAAGACATCGCAGCGCGGCTGTCCGCCGTTGGGCTCGCCCCTCGCGTGGAACGGCACGCCGATTTCACGTCGGTCGAAGCGGAAGTACCGGAATCACTCCCTGCCGAGTCATGGCGGGAGGCCTTGGAAGTGGTGGCGGAGGCCGATCGGTTCGGGCTCCTCGCCAACAGCTTGAACGGCCGCACGTTATGGGCCGCCGTACGAACAGCGGCCCCCGCGACGGGTGATGTCCGGGGACCTGGCCATCAGCGATAGGAGCTGATCAACGTGTTCAACCGCATCCGTCACCCCGTCTCGCGCACCGACGAGCCGTGCGCCCCGACGAGCCGAAGTCTTCGTCCTCCGGCGCCCGTTCCGCCGACGACAGCGCCTCACCATCACTTCGGGCGCGAGCGGCTCGCAACGGCGGAGGACGCCTGATGCCTCCTCATCAGTACCCTCGCGTTCCGCACACGCAGGCCGTTCGCTACCGGTCGATCTCATGCCTGATCGGTACGCACCATGAGTGCACGCAGTCGGCCCAGGCTGCGGCACCGGTCGAGATCCCTGTGGTCTACGAGGCTTGCAGTTGCTCCTGCCACCCCATGGCCGCCGCCATCGTCAACCGGACGGACGTGCCGCGGTGAAGGGCTGGGCACCAGGCAGCGCAGTGGCCGGCCCTGTCGAGATCACCTCTGCGAGCGTGCGGTGCGGTGACGTCATCCAGATCGGTGGCCAACCGTGCCGCGTGGTCGACCTCTTCCAACTCCCGGGCGGAGCAAAGCGCCTGCGCTTCGAGTCGGGCGAGCTGTTCACCATGCACTCCCGGTCTCGGTTCGTAGCCCTACGGGTGATGAGGAGGTGGTGATGAAATCTGTGCCTTCTCGCCGTCACGTCATTGCCGATGACATTCGGACCCAGATCTTGACCGGCCGGATCAAGGCTGACGAACGTCTTCCGTCCGAGGCGCGGCTCGCGTCCCACTACGCAGTCAGCACGCCGACGCTGCGGAACGCCCTTGCCATCCTCCAGAGTGAAGGGCTCGTCGAGAAGATCCACGGCAAGGGCAACTTCGTCCGCTATCCGCGACGAAGGATCACGTACGTCGGCGGTGACCGATCACTCCAGACGAGGTTCTCGGACGAGTCGGCGTTGCGCGTCAGCGTCCGCACCACCAACCTCCCGGCGCACGGACAACTCGCCGGCCTGCTGGAGGTGCCGGCAAGCAGCCCGCTGACCGAATTCCTCTGCCTCAGTCACGAGGGGGAATCACCGCACAGCCTGGCTCGTATCTACGTCCCCGGCGACCTCGCTCCGACCGACCTGCCCGACGACCCGCCCTGCTGCACGAACGTCGAGGCGAAGTTGGCAGCACTCCGCCCACCACTGGCTGAGATCCGGGAAAGGGTCAGCGCCCGTCCTCCCACCCCCGAAGAGGCGACGACCCTCCGGATCAGCCCTGCTCTGGCAGTGCTCGCGATCACCCGCGTGGGGGCTGACCACAAGGGTCGCGTTGTCGAGGCAGCGCTCCTGGTGCTACCCGGCGACCGCGCCGACGCCTTCTTCACCAGCTACCCCATGACCGAAGAGAAAGAGGAGGGCGATGACGACCCAAGATGAGCTGAGGCTCCTCCCATGGACGGGACCTGAGGGGAAACCCTGCTACCTGAGCACTGACGACAGCCACGGCCACCTGTCACGCCTGGCCGACACCACCGAAGCGGTACAGCTGGGCATGGCGGCCGAGCTCCTGGAGCACGCGGCCGAAGTGCTCGCCGGCGGAGAGACGGAGCCGAACGAGCTGCATCAACTGGTGGCGACCATGAGCGGAGCTCTTCGGGACGCGCTTCGGGTAGCGATCAGCCGCGGCCATCGCCTGCCGCCTACGGGCACGTCGGATCGCGAGAAAAGCGACGAGCCCTCACAGCGGCCAGCGACCTTCAAGTAGCGGTCAAACAACGATCGGCAGTGGAGCCCCAACCTCAGGGTTGGGGCTCCACTGCCGTCGCGCCAGGCCGGTCAAACGCGCCAACACCAGCTGCATCGAGCACCTGGGAGGGGGCACAGCTCCGGAGGCTCCTTGACGTGGATAACACAGCAGGTTAGAGCCCTGCATGCGGCAGATCAGACGAGACGTGGCCACGGATAATCCACGGTCGGCTGAGCACCACTTTAGGAATTCGATCAGCGGGGCTGGGCGATACATGGGTGTACACGAGAGTGGAGTGTTGCTGATCGCTCGTAGCCGCTGCTGTCTGCCGTCGTTGATGTCAGGGATGGACGTCAGGCAGGACGTTGAGTAGGGCTGTCGAAGGGTTTCGGGGTCAGTGACGGTAGCCAGCCGCTAGGGTCGCGTGCATGGGTGCCGCCACAGCTGCCATGGTCACTGCCATCGTCGGAGTGCTTGGCACGCTCTTAGCGCCGTTGGTTACCACGTGGGTGGCGAAACGCCAGCGGGCAGAGGAGAGCCAAGCCGAGGAGGCGAGACGACTCTTCGAGGAGCGGCGTGCCGCGTACACCGGGATGAATCGAGCCTCTCGTCACTTCCACACCATGCTGAAGGACGCCCTTCATCGCCTGCGAGATGGGGTCTATACCGACGACGCCCGTGCCCAGGTCGAGGAGGCGCGGCGGGACTACAGGGATCGCTACGCCGAGGCTCAGATGGTCGTTCCCGAAGTGGTACTCACGGCATCTCGCGAGTTGAACGTCATCCTGGCCGCGGTTGACGCTACTGCCAAGCGCGTTGATCGTGGCCTATCGAGAGAGGGGGAAAGTGCGGATCAGGCGCTCCTCGACCTGAAGGCCGCAGAACCCGCGCTCACCGCCATGCGCCGGATTATGCGCGAAGACCTGGGCGTGGCTGACTAACCCCGTGTTCGCTTCGGGGGCCGTGTACGCCGGAGTGCTGATCTTCTCCTTCGCGCCTTGCCGACGGGACTTCTTCATCCCGAAGCAACTCGAGGGCGAGCTCCGTCCCGGCCTGGTGTGCCTCCCACCTAGGGTGATGGTCCGCAGGCGTTCGTGCTCATCCGCCGCTGTCCGTGGGCGTTGTCACTCAGTTAGACACGCAGGAGAGCCTCGCCTGGGGCTACGACTCCGCTTTGTACCAAACCTTCGTGCAGGTGGGGGCACCTGAGATCTCGCCCGCGGTTCCGCCGTACTCGCGACCAGACGGGCTCTTGAAGGTGAACTCGTGGATGCCCGTGTCCAAGGCCAAGGACGACGCGATCTCGGTGAGGTCCTCACCCACTTCCGTGTAGTGCAGTGCGATGTGCGTCCGGACGAGTTCCGCTGCCTGCGCACGATCAATCGGCTGACTGGGGAATGCGCTCTGCGTGCGCCCCTTCACCTTGGAGATGAGGTAGCCGATGCCGGCTCCGATGCCCACACCGCCTGCGCCGCCTAGGGCATCGCTCGATAGGTCCAGGATGAACTCTCCAAACGAGCCAGACGCTCCCCAGTTCGTCTCACGGGTCTGCACCGATAGTGAGTTGGACACAGGGAAGTCGAGCTTGCCGTCGAGAGTGGTGAGGGTGGCCAAGTCCTCCTTGATCCCTTCGACCGGTACCTCGATCTCTATCAGGGATAGAGTCCAAGCTTCGCGGGGTGGCTTGTGTAGACCGGATGTGAACCTGATCGCGATGCGAGCACTGAGAACTTCCACTCGGACTCCTTGCCTATGCACTACGTGGTGTCCGCAGGCTACTGCTGCCGTCACTGTGGGCTTGCCGACTTTTCGTGGCCGATGCATGGCCGCCCGAGCCGCAACGTGGCTCTACTCCCATTCCGTCTGCCGTCGACCCCCTCACCGTGGAGCAGGTGTGGCGCCGGGAGTCCGGGGTGGAGAGCGCACGAGCGACCTTGAAAACCGTCGTGGCAGCGATGTCACCGTGGGTTCAAATCCCACACCCACCGCAGGCGAAGGGCCCCTGATCAGGAACATCGGTCGGGGGCCTTCGCCATGCGCGGTACCTGCTGGTGACTATGGTTCCCCGTGAGTTCCCGGTCTATCGGGCACGGATGGGGCACGGGGCTTCAGTCGCCCTGGAACCACAGATAGCTGCATGGAGTGCCGGCGCACTGCTCCAGCAACCTTGCAAGATCGTCTAAGGCAGCTAGCTGACGCTCATCGGTGCACCGTTGCCGTAGATCGGGGATCTCGCCGAGAGCAAGGACAGCCTCCTGCTCGTTCATCAGAGCGTCCCCGTACGGATCCACGGCGGTCAGCCGCCCTGACACTCCGAGCAGCCGGAGCGAGCCGATCGCATCGGCCAACGCGTCACCGTGCCCGTACGAACTCTGCAGCAACGTCGCTCGAGACTTGCGCCAGTTACCCGTTGGCCGTGCTGAGTGCAGCTCCACGTCTATCCCCACGGGTTCATGATGCCTGCTACAGAGGCTCAGCATCTGATCCGTAGCTCTAGCCGGATCGGTCAGCTACGGCCATACCGGCCGTTACGAGGGTCCGGAGAGACAGTGGCGGGCTGGGGCGGTTGCTGTGGTTGCGGTACGCCGCTGCTGTACACCTGGCCCAGCCAAAGAGGGACCCCTCGGATCACGTCACCATCGTCAGCGCTCCGTGTTGGCCAACGGATGAGACGGCGACAGGATTTGTCCCCACCCTGTCAAGCACCAGGCTACGCCGCCGCCCGCCCACTGTGGATAGGCCCGGAGGTCATGAGTTGAGTACCCGGACGACGCGGCTGACTGCCACAGACGACTCCTCCGGCAGGGGATCGACCGCCACCGGGCGGGGGTGTGCGCCGTTCCCGACCGCGGGCGCTTGGTGGTGAGCGTTGGGGCCCCCATCCCGGGCTGGGGAGAGTGGCGGGCTAGGAGGAGAACAAGTCGTCTCTAGATGCATCAACCCTCAACCACTTTGGCCTCTACCCTGAGAACATGAAGCCAGGGAGGACTTTCCTCTTGCAGGCGCCGTGAGCTTCACATAGATACATGCTGGCGGCGGACAGCACGAGCGGCATCTTCGCAACGACCAGGTAAGTTCCGCACGAACCAAATATCGTCACTCAAAAGAGGTCGAAGGTCGGTTATGGATCGCATTACTGAAGGCCTTGTAAAGCAGTTTCAACAGGAGCGAGGGCTTAGGAAGCTCACAGAATCTGAGGCATTTGAAGACTTCGCCGGCTTTTGTGTTATCAGCAGCTACTTCGAAGATGAGTTTGACCCCGAAGAATTCCGCATGGGAGCTGGAGGAGACCTTGGCGTAGATGTTGCCGCGATCATCATTAACGGTGACCTCCTCTTGGATGCCGCTGACGTCAGGGCAGCCGTTGCCCAGGCCAGAACTCTGGACGTGCGGTTCATCATCACTCAGGCCAAAACAAGCCAAGGATTTGAGGCTAAGGTATTCACTGACCTAAGTGACAACCTAGTCGAGCTATTCACCGCAGATACTCTCGATTACCCAGCATCGCCAGAGATCGCGAACCTGAGAGAGTGCATCGACGCAATCTATGCTGACCTAGGGAAACTTTCCCGAGGCCTGCCTGCCATTTCAGTCCGATACGCGTCAACGGGCCAGGTCGGCGACAGCATGCTTGAGGCCAAGCGTAAGTCTGCGGTCAAACGACTAGACCAAACAAACTTCTTCAGCGAAGTCGATGCATCCCCCCTGGGCGCACGAGAGCTACGCGACCTTTATCAGCGAGCCACATCCGCGGTTTCTGCAGAATTTACAATGCCCAAGCGAATCACCCTTCCAAAGATGCCACTCGTAGAGCAAGCATTTCTCGGAATTCTACCCGCCACAGACTTGGTGAGGATTATCACCGACCCGGGCGGGGGGATCCGGAAGACTCTTTTCTTCGAGAACGTGCGAGATTTCCAGGACTATAACCCCGTAAATCTCGAAATTCAGCAGACCGTTAGGGACTCCGGGAATCGAGAACGTTTTGCGGTCCTAAATAATGGGATTACCATCGTCACTCGCGAGCTGACCTTGGCGGGCGACGATATCCATATCCGCGATTTCCAAATCGTGAACGGCTGCCAGACATGCCACGTTCTATTCGACGAAAAGGCCAACCTCACTGAAGGCGTCCACGTTAACGTGCGGCTAATTCAATCACGCGAGGAGAACGTAATCACAGGGATTACGACTGCCACCAACAGGCAGACAGCCGTTACCGACGAGGATCTCCAAGCGCGAGAGTCGTTCCATAAGGAACTTGAGGGCCTGTTTCAGTCATTCACCGAAGGTGAGCGCCTTTACTACGAGAGGCGCTCTCGCCAGTACAGTTCTCAGCAGTCCGTGGAGAAGACCAGGATTATTACGCGGTCTTCACTCACCAGAACCTATGCATCGATGTTCCTGAATGAGCCCTCACGCGCCGGACGCTACTACAAGGAGCTCAAAGAGACGCGCGAAAGCGATCTATTTCAACCGCACCAGAGCTCACTCGCATACTATACGAGCGCGGCCACGGCATGGCGAATCGAATGGCTCTTTCGAAACAAGAGAATTGACCGAAAATACACACCAGCCAAATATCAGCTACTGATGGCAGTAAAAACATATCTGCTAGGCACAGGGGACTTGCCGCAGGGAAATAGACTGGCCGATCGAGAATGTAAGAAGATTCTCGGTGTCATCTGGGACACAAGCGCGGCCGAGGAATTGATTCAGAAGCTTTTGCCTGCGGTTGACATCGCTGCCAAGGTTGAGGACCCCAGTGGAGTAATTACTCGCGACACGGTCCGGACTCAGAGGTTCGCCGAGAATCTACGCCGCGAGGTCCGGCGATTGGACGGCGCCAAGTAGAAGTAACTGGAGCCCCTGATCAGCACGCCCCAGAGGGGCGACTGTGGGCCGTGCACGGGCGGGCGACGCTCACAAGGGATTGCACAGGCTTTAAACGCAGGCCAGTCGGGCTCAAGCTAAGTAGGCTGCGCGGTCTTGAAAACATTGGTGGCAGCGATGTCACCGTGGGTTCAAATCCCACACCCACCGCAGATGAACGGCCCCTGACCAAGTAAATCGGTCGGGGGCCGTTCTCGTGCGTCATGTCCGTGGTTCCCCGCGGGTTCCCGGCCGATCGGGCACGGAGGGGGCACGGTCACCGTTCGATTCGCCGCTACGGGAGTGCGTCGGGGTTGGTGCTGATGAACCCCTTGCCTTCGGGCCAGATCACGGTGCAGTCCTGCGTCTTGGCAAGGGCCAGAAGGTCTTCCCGCGGCTCGGAGGGGAGCAGGATGGCGCGGACGGTGTGGTCGACGAACCTGCCGTAGTCCGCGAGCTGTCCGATGGCCATCCGGATGTTCTCCCGGGTGACGCTGCCCTTGGCCTCGATCAGGAGACCGAGTCCCTTGGCGTGGAGGTCGGTAAAGAGGGGGCGGCTTTCACCGGGGGGCAGGATGCGCTGCCGGCCGGACTGGTGACCGTTGCTGGTCAGGTAGTCGGCGAACGCCTTGACCAGGCGGGCTTCCTTGCGGTCGGCCTCGTAGGGCTCCTGGTTCGGGTTGACGAACGTGGTCTCGCTCTCGTTCCTCTCCAAGGGGAGGTCGTCCACCTGGTTGGGATGCGAGACGAGCAGCCGGCCGAGCTTGGTGGCGGGCTCCTGGGGTGCGGTGTCTACCGGGTTGAGCCGGAAGACGATGACCTTACGGAGAGGGCCGTCGTTGGTCTCGGGGGCGTCCGCGGAGTACCAGGGGTTCTCCTGGTCGACGGTGAACTCGCCGCGGTAGGTGACCGTTCCGCGGGCGCCCTGGAAGACGCGGAGCGCACGTCCTTCGGCCCGGTGGTTCAGGATGCTGGCGTTGCCGGAGATCATCCGCTGGTCGCCGTACTGGCCTTCTCCGCTGTAGTGGAAGCGGCCGTCCGGCATCCAGTCGTCGTAGTAGCCGTGCTTCTCGCCGGCGACGGGGTCCGTGAAGACGAAGACGTTGGGCGTCTTGGCTGACGGCCCGATGCCTCCCTGCGTCCGTCCCCCGAACGTGCTGTGCAGCGTCTTGCGTTCGATCTGATCGCCGGGCTTGAGCTGCCACTCCACGGTGTCCGATGCCGTCTCGCTCATGGGCCTCCTTCGAGAGCTGCCGCACCTCACAGCGAGATGCGATCGTAAGAATCATGCATGCATGCAAATCAGATGTAAAATTTCCACATCCGATTTGGACTTACGACTGATCTGTACGCCGGTTCTGTGCATAGATGCGCCCCTATGCGCACTACCGCGTCAAGGCCGGGGCCGGGACTGTGGGCGTGGTGCTGCTTTGGCGGGCGAGAGGCTCGGGGGGAAGGGCGGTAGGCCGATGAGCGTGGTTACTCCGTGGGCCAAGGAGACGTTCGGTGAGGTGGCGGAGGCGCTGGCTGACGCCATACCGGCGTGCCTGACGCGGGCCCACAAACGGGCTCGGAACGGTCACCAAGGCGTGCACACTCAAACGTTGGAGGCGTACGGACACGGTCTCCACGCCGTGCAGTACGAGGAACTCGCCGCCGGCCTCGAACATCTCCCCGGCGCGACCGCGGTCCGCCTCCAGGCTCGAACCGTCATGATCGTCGCAGACAACGTGATCTACCCGATCCGCTACGCCAAGACGGACGTACCCGTCACCGCGGCACGACTTCGACGAGCCACGGGCTTACGTGCTGACCTCATCCGACGCCACGGGCCAGAACCCATGCAGGGGGAGCTGGACCTAGGGCTCGAAGAACTCGAAGAGCACGAAGCCCACAAAGATCTCGGCCAACTCCCCCCAGAAGTCGGCTTGGTCCTCGTCGCCTACGCCTGCTCCATGAACGACGGCGTGATGCGACTGGAATGGGGCGCTGCGGAGCTACGCCAAGAAGATCGATACCTCATCTGGCACCATCACGAGCCCCTGACTAACGGTCTGAGAATGCCTCAATGACTGAGCCAGGCCGGATTGGGGCGCTACCCTCAACCTGGGCGGCGCCCCATCTGGGGCTAGCCAGAGCCTCATCCTTATCAGGTCGATCGTGGGAACTCTGGCACCACGCGCAACCCGCTTCGGGCCCGTGCTGGCCTGCCGCTGATGTTCAGCATCGATCGGCGAGATTCGCGCTCGTTGGTGTCAGCAGTTGATGTTATCGCCAGACGGCGGTCTTGACAGGCTCTGGTCTGCCTCTTCGTCGCAACCCATAGCATCGAGCAAACGTTGCCGAGCGCTGTCCAGCCGCCCGGCGTAGTCCGGCATGAAGACCTCGGGCAGTGTCGTTTCGAGGGTGCCCGAGATCGCATAGATGCTAGACCAGACCGCGCGGTCCGGCACGATGGCGCCCAGCTTGTCCGACCGCATCATGACCTCGTAGAGCCAGTCGGACAGGACGAATGCCTGGTCGCGCGTGAGCTTGATGAGCACCGTTTCTTCGTCCACGCGATCACGGTACGCGACCGGTCAGCGTGCCAGGATGCGGGGATGATGCAGTCATACGCAGCGTGGGAGAAGCGCGTACGGAGCCTGGCCGAAGCCCTCATGGGCCCCGATTCAGAGCCCACGCGCGGACACGTTCTCGACTTCCTCAGAGCTGGTGAGCATGGGCTCGCAATCGAGACACTCGCCGACTGGATCGGAGATCTGGAAGACCCCGCGCACGTTGCGCCTGCCGACCGCACCCGCGTGCTCGACCTGGCCTCGGACTTCCCTGAGGAGACACAGATCCGTGTGAGGCATGCTCTGGCTGACCCCGCCTGCGGATGACGCACAAGGTCGGTGGAGCGGCTTTGGGCTGGAGCTGCTTTGGGGCGAGTGATCATGGCCCCTTACGCTGGCCGCGATTCGGGCAGCACCTAGCCTGCCCGCAACAGCCCGAATCGGGGCCATGATCTTAGAGGCTCGCCCCAAAGTGGCTGCCTAAAGCCGTGGAGCCGACCGCCCCAGCCACAGCGGGTTTCCTCCCCATCCCCGAGCACGCAGCGCGCCGCCGGGCGCGGCCAGCCGGGGCGGAGACAGGAGGCAGGCCGCGCCGCAGAGGCGGCGCGCGCCCGCGCCGTGCGCGGGTCTTGATGAAGTAGGGAAAGTTCTATCGGATCGGTGTCAGGCGCTTGCCGTCATGGCTTCGCACGTGGGGCCCGTTCCCGTCGAGTGCGTCCAGCAGTCGGACCGCGTAGACCTCGGACATCCGCTCCGCGACCTCTTCGGGCGTGAGCCATCCGACCGCGGTCGATTCGCTGGACGTCCGCTCGCTCCCGCCGGCGGGCTTGCACCGGAAGACCAGGGCCACAATGCCCCGCGTGGTGTTCTTGTAGACCCCGGTGAGCTCGTCCACCTCGACGTGGATGCCCGTCTCCTCCAGGACCTCGCGCCGGACGCCCGCCTCCGGGGCTTCGTCGAGTTCGAGCACGCCGCCGGGGAGCTCCCAAGTGCCGTTGTCGGCACGGCGGATCGCCAGGAGCCGCCCGTCCTCGCGCACGACCACTCCGGCTACGGACACGGAGTGAAGCGGCGTTGACGTGCTCTCCTGCGCACTGTTACTCATGTACAGGAGCATAGGAGGAAGAGAAGGACTATGGAAACAGCAGTAGGAGGTGGGAAGTCCGTACCTCGGTACGTGCAGATCGCCGAGGAGATCGTTCAGCAGATCCGCGCCGGGATCTTGAAGCCCGGTGACATGGTGCCCAGCGAATCGGAGCTCGTGGAGCGCTACGGCGTCTCGGGCGGCACCATCCGGAAAGCCATGGTGGAGGTCCGGGCGAGTGACCTCGTGGAGACCCGCCAGGGCAAAGGGTCCATGGTGAAGGCCCGGCCGCCGATACGGCACCGGTCCTCGGACCGTTTCAAGCGCTCCCACCGGCGGGGCGGCAAAGCCGCATACCTCGCCGAGTCGGAACAGTCCGGTGCGAAGGCGCACGTCAGCGTTCTCTACATCGGTCCGGTGGACGCCCCGAAGGACATCGCGGAGCGGCTCGGCGTTCCGGCCGGCACTCAGGTGCTCGCTCGGCGACGGCTCTACTTCCGGAACGAGACTCCCGTGGAGACGGCCACGTCGTACCTCCCGTGGGACGTCGCGAAGGACATCCCCGAGCTGTTCGCGAAGAATCCTGGTGGTGGCGGCATCTACGCCCGCCTCGAAGACCATGGGCATGAGTTCGCGGAGTTCGTCGAGACGCTGCAAGCCCGGCTGGCGACCAAGGCGGAGGCATCCGAACTGGCTCTGAGCCCCGGCGCTTCGGTGGTTCATCTGATCCGCGAGGCGAGGACGACGGAGGACCGGGTCGTCGAGGTCTGCGACACCCTCATGGCCGCTGACCAGTTCGTTTTCAGCTACCGCATCCCTGCCACCGACTGACGCTCACTCAACTTCCCGCAGCCCGCCGCGACTTCTTCGTCTCGGCGGGTTGACTCATGTATAGGAGTGATGCACTCTTCTTCATGTCACTCATATACATGAGTGATGGAGTCCAGCATCTCTATAGGAGTGATCTTCTGTGCGTATGATCCCCGTAGATACCTCCACCGCTTCCGTGATGGTCGCCAAGCCCCCGCAGATCAAGGTCAAGGACCGCCGTACCGGCGAGATCGCCATGGACGCCGAGAGCGGCGCGAAGCTCATGACCGTGGACGTGATGTTCGCGGCGAACGACGAAGTGGAGATCCTGTCGGTCACCGTCCCCGAGTCGGGCATCTCCGGCGAGCTGATGATGGGCACGCCCGTCGCCGTCACCGGCCTGATCGCCCGCCCGTGGGAGAACGAGTTCAACGGCCAGAAGCGGCACGGCATCGCCTTCCGCGCGGTGGCGGTCACCTCGCTCGCCGCCAGTGCCGAGAAGCCCAAGGCGGCTTGATCATGACCGGTCTCCTGGTCTCACTGCTGCTGGTCGTCGTCGCAGTGATCCTGCGGTGGCGGCGTCCCGCCTGGTACTGGATGCCCTTCGGGGTCACCTTCGCCGCGCTGCGGGTCGCGATCCGGTACGCCTCGGTCATGGACGCCTGCGGGCTCACCGTTCCGCCCGCCCGCTGGCGTCTGTCCCTCGCCCGGATGGCGAACCGCCCCGTCCCCGAGTCGCAGGCGCCGCGCATCCTCCGGTTCCGGCCCACCCGCACCGGGTTGCTCCTGCGCCTCAAACTCCGCCCCGGTCAGGACGCCTTCGACGTCACTTCGGCCACCGACCGCCTTCGGCACTCCTTCGGGATGTACGGAGTCACCTCCCGTGAAGTCCGCTCCGGAGTCGTCGAGTTACGGATGACGGGATACGACGTTCTCCAGCGGGTGCAGATGCCCGCCGAGACCGACCGCGAGCCAATGCGTATCCCTGTCGCACTGCGCGAGGACGGGTCCGTCCACTACCGCGACTACCGGACCGTGCCCCACGGGCTGACGCTCGGCGCGACCGAGTCGGGAAAGTCCGTCTACCAGCGCAATCTGATCGCGGGGCTGGCGGCGCACGATGTCGCTCTCGTCGGGATCGACTGCAAACAGGGCGTCGAGCTCTTTCCCCTGGCCCGGCGCTTCTCCGCCCTTGCCGACAACCCGGACACGGCACTCGAACTCCTCGAAGCGCTCGTGCAGCACATGGAGGACGTCTATCAGCTCATCCGCTCCGCTCAGCGCATCACCGTCGACGTTCCGGACGCCGACATAGCCGCCGACATCTGGGACCTGCCGGCCGACCTGCGCCCGACTCCGGTCGTGGTCCTGGTCGACGAAGTCGCCGAGTTGGCGCTCTTCGCCACCAAGGACGAGGAGAAGCGCCGGGACCGGATCGTCACCGCTCTGGTCCGCCTCGCCCAGCTCGGCCGTGCCGCGGGGATCTATCTGGAGATCTGCGGCCAGCGCTTCGGCTCCGAGCTCGGCAAGGGCATCACGATGCTCCGCGCCCAGCTCACCGGCCGGACCGCCCATCGCGTCAACGACGAGTCCAGCGCCAACATGGCCTTCGGAGACATCGCCCCGGACGCCGTACTCGCCGCGATCCAGATTCCCACCGACGTCCCCGGCATCGCGGTCTCCGGTGACTCGACCGGTGGATGGACCCGCATCCGAGCGCCGCACACCTCCCTGCGCCAAGCCGTGAACATCTGCAACCGGCACGCCGACCGCACCCCGGACGTGCCCGCCCTCGCGGCCTTCCGGCCCGCCGTCGCGTCACTGGCCCCGGCCGCTGCGCCGCTCACCAAAGCCGCGCCCTCCACCGCCTGACCTCTCCGTACACCGGCCGGCGTGACCGCCCTCGCGCCAAGTCCCTACCCGCCCCATGCCGAAAAAGGAGAAGTCCGCGATGGCCCGTCCCACCGTCCGCGTGGACGCCGTACTCGTCCAAGCCGTGATCGCCGGCGCGCTGTCCTTCGCCCACCTTCACGACCTCGCCGCCGCTGCCGGCCAGGACGGCTGGAAGGCATGGGCCTACCCCATCAGCGTCGATCTGCTCCTGGTCGCCGCCTGGCGCCGACTGCGGAAGGACGGCCCGTCCCGGCTCGCCTGGTGCTGGTTCCTGATCGCGCTCGTCGCCTCGCTCGGCGCCAACGTCGCCACCGCCGGATTCCTCGATCTCCAGGACCCTCCGGCCTGGCTGCGCTTCGGCGTCGCCGGGTGGCCCGCGCTCGCCTTCCTCGGCGGGACGCTCCTCGCCCACACATCGCCCCCGCTTGAGGACCCGGTGCCCGTTCCGCCGGCACCCGCGGCTGCTCCCCCGGCGCCGGAGCTCGTCACCGACGAACAGGCCCCGGAGCTGGAACCCGTACCGGTTCCTGTGGCTGAGGAGTCTCCGGTCCTGCCTCCCGCCGACGCGTCTCCGCCCGTCCCGGCCGCGCTCGTCGACCACGCCCGGAAGGTCGCCGACGACCACCGCACCCGTACCGGCTCACCGATCGACACCGACACCCTGCGTGCCCGTCTCGGGGTCCCGCCCCAGCTCGCCGCCGCCATCGCCGCCCAGCTCGCCTGAACCGACTTGAACCGAGAGGAGATCCACTATGCCCGCTCGCGACCACTTCCACTCCGTGCTGCGGATCGGTCCGGTGCAGATCGGTACCCACCGCGACCGGCACGGCCGCACCAAGCACGCCGCCGTGTGCACCGCCGACCGCTGCGGTTGGTCGTCCGACTTCACCAACCGGTCCGCCGCCCAGCTCGCCGCCCGTACCCACCGCTGCAAGGTCCGCTGAAGGAGCCCCGCCATGGACGTCCCTCTCTGGCTCGCCCTGATCGTCGTCGGCTGGCTCGGCGTGAAGTTGATCCGCCCGCCCTGGTGGCTCGTGCTCGTGCTGCTGCTCGGCGGTTACCTCCTCGCCGACAGCCTGCTGTCCCCCGTGATCGACACCGCCGTCAAGTAGGCCCGACCGAAGGGAGAACCACCATGCTCCGCCCGAAGATCCCCACCAACCCGACGCCGATCGGCATCGTCACGGGGTCCGCCCGGACCGACGTGCCCGCCGCGCTCCACCCCACCCCGGCTCCCGTACCCGCCGCCCCGGCCCCGGCCCGTCCCACAGTCCAGCTCACGCCCGGTGCCGTCGTCGCCGTCATCGGTGGCGGTACGGCCGTGGTCCTGGTCGTCGGCGCGGTCCTGGTGTCCATGCTGCTGGCGGTCGCCGTCTCCGCCGCGTCGCTCGCCATCTGCGCGCTGGTCATCCGCTCGCTCGTGGCGTCGCAGAACCACCGCTGACCGGCTTCCGGGCGGCCTCGATACCGCCAAGCATCCGCCGCCCGGAAGCCGTGCCCCTGTCCGAACCACAGATCCGGAAGGAAGCACCATCATGACCGACCGCAACCGCCCGTCGTCCCGCGTCTGTTCGGCCTGCCGCGGTTTCGCCTCCGTCGCGATCACCCTCGGCGGACGCGAACGACACGGCCACCGCCGGACCGTCACGGCGAACTGCTCGACCTGCCACGGCACCGGGACCGTCGGCACCACACGTCTCCGGGAGAGTGCACATGCCTGAGACGCCGCTCGACCGGATCACCCTCGGCGACCTGCTGAGGGTGGCTTCGGCCCCCGACTTCCACCGCTGGGAAGACCAGATCCGCCGTACCGGCGGCTGCTCCGACCCGATCCACCTGACCGGCTGGACCCTCACCAAGGACAAGACCACCGGCGAGACCCTGCACCACTACTCGACCGAGTCGGAACCCGGCGGACGCCTTCGTCTCGCCTGCGGCAACCGCCGCGCCTCCCGCTGCCCGTCCTGTGCCTGGACGTACGCCGGAGACACGTACCACCTGATCCGCGCGGGCCTGGCCGGAGACGACCGCCGCGACGTGCCCGCCACCGTGCGGGATCACCCCCGTGTCTTCGCCACCCTCACCGCGCCGTCCTTCGGACCGGTTCACAACCGGCCCGACCGGGGCACCTGTCGCTGCGGCGGCCGGCACTCCGCCGACGTCCCCGAACTCGGCACCGCCCTGGACCCGGAGACGTACGACTACGCCGGATCGGTCCTGTTCAACAACCACGCCGGTGATCTCTGGATGCGGTTCACCACCCGCCTCCGACGGGAGATCGCCGCCCGCGCCGGACTCACACAGGCCGAACTGAAGGAATCCGCCCGGCTCTCGTACGGCAAGGTCGCGGAGTTCCAGAAGCGCGGGGCGATCCACTTCCACGCCGTGCTGCGGATCGACGGGCCGGACGGACCCGACACCCCGCCTCCGTCCTGGGCCACCGTCGGCCTGCTCACCGACGCGATCCACGCCGCCGCCCGGCACAACTACACCTCGGTGTCCGCTCCCGCCGTCGACGACCAGCCCGCTCGCACGTTCCGCTGGGGCACCCAGCTCGACGTCCGCCCGGTCACCGCCTTCGGCGACGGTTCCGACATCACCGAGCAAGCCGTGGCGTCCTACGTCGCGAAGTACGCCACCAAGGCCGCGGAGAACACCGGCACCCTGGATCGGCGCATCGGCGAACTCTCCGAACTCGACCGCCACGGCGTCCCCGATCACGCCCGTCGCCTCATCGCCGCGTGCCACCTCCTCGATCCGCTCTACCCCGAACGCCGGCTGTGGGCCTGGGCGCACATGCTCGGGTTCCGCGGGCACTTCTCCTCGAAGTCCCGCCGCTACTCGACCACCCTCGGCGAGCTCCGCCAGGCCCGCGCCGACTTCCGCGCCGCGCAGGAACGACAGTCCCTCGGCATGGACGACCGCGCCCCGGACACCGTGCTCGTCCTCACCGACTGGCAGTACGCCGGGCACGGCCACTCCCCCGGCGAATCCGTCCTCGCCGCGACCATCGCCCGAGATCTCCGGCTCAACCGTGAGACCGCCCGCGAAGCCATGGCGGAGCTGGCCGATGAGAGGGAGTGGTGACCATGGCGCTTCCCCTGCCGAGTCGCTATCTGACGCCTGACGACCTGGTCGAGATGTTCGAGCTGCCCAGTGTGGAGACGGTCTACCAGTGGCGACGGAAGCGGACCGGTCCGCGCGGCTTCCGTGTCGGCCGGCACCTTCGCTTCGACCCCGACGACGTACGGGCCTGGGTCGACTCCCGTCGGGGCGAGGTGGCTGCCTGATGGCCGGACACGTCCAGGACCGCTGGTTCACGACGGAGACCGGCCCCGACGGCAAGCCACGCAAGGTGAAGTCGGAGCGCTATGGATCCGGGCTGCGCTACCGCGCCCGCTACGTCGGCCCAGACGGTACGGAGAAGTCCAAGAGCTTCCCCGACCGACAGAAGCGACTGGCTGATCAGTGGCTGGCGCACATCGAGGCGGACATGGCGCGTGGCCAGTACATCGACCCTCGTGCCGCCCGGACCACCTTCCAGCAGTACGCGGAACGCTGGGTAGCCACGCAGGGGGCCGACCCCAACACGCAAGCCTCGATGGAGTCGCAGCTCCGGCTGCACGCGTTCCCGTACCTGGGCGCGCGTCCGCTCGGTTCGTTCCAGCCGGCGCACATCCGCGACTGGGTGCAGCAGCTCCAGGCGAACGGTGTCCGCGGCTCGTACGCCCGGACGATCTACTCCAACGTGCGGGCGGCTCTGAGCGCGGCCGTGGACGACGGGCACCTTCCCCGGAACCCTTGCGCTGCCCGCTCGGTCCGGCCGCCGACCGTGGACACGAAACGTGTCACGCCCTGGACCGCGGAACGGCTCTTCGCTGTGCGCGCGGCCATGCCCGAGCGGTATCAGGCGATGGTCGACCTCGGCGGCGGCTGCGGCCTCCGGCAAGGCGAGATCCTGGGCGTCGCCGTGGACGCGATCGACTTCGACGCGGACACGCTGCACGTCGTCCAGCAACTGAAGCTGAGCCGCAGCAAGCCCGTCTTCGCCCCGCCCAAGGGTGGCAAGCTCCGGGACGTACCGCTCCCGGGTCCCGTCGCTGACGCGCTACGGGCCCACATGAAGCAGTTCCCGCCGGTCGGGATCACGTTGCCGTGGAAGGTCGCGGGCGGGCCGATGGTGACCAAGCGGCTCATTTTCACGGGCCCGCGCGGTGGCCACGTCTGGCGAACCTCGCTCAACGAGGAAGCGTGGAAACCGGCTCTGGCCTCGGCCGGAGTCATCTCGGTGCCTGCGGCCGGCACCCCACATGCCGAGTCGCGCGAGAACGGGATGCACGCCGTGAGGCACTTCTACGCATCGGTGCTGCTGGACGCCGGGGAGAACATCAAGGCGCTCGCCGAGTACCTCGGTCACTCGGACCCCGGCCTGACGCTGCGGGTGTACGCACATCTGATGCCGTCGAGTCAGGAGCGCACGCGGAAGGCAATCGAGCACACATACGAAATCCAGGGGCACGGAAACTGAGCTCTCAAGATTCAGTAAAGCTCAAAAACTGAGCGCGAGGCGTGAATTGGAGCCCGATTACCTAGCCTTCATTCATGCACGATTGACTTCCGTTCGCGCATGAACGATTGAAAATCCCTGCAAGGAAGGTCCGGAAGGCTCCACGCTTCTCGAACATCCCTGCCTGGGCAGGCAACTCCCCACTCAGGCAGGGTGTTCGAGCCATCCCAGCCATACAAGGAAACGTCCAACCAGTAAAACGAGTCAGCGTCCGCGTAAATCAATCTGCGACTTTTCTGCTGTTGCAGTTAAGCCCTCTTCTAGCTGCACGTTTGTCTGCGAAGCTGAGCTGTGCGAAAGTCTCACCACATGCGAATGCCGCCCGTGCATGGGCGGCATTCGTTTCCATTTCCGCACTCGGAATCCCTAGCCAGGAACCAACCGCAGATGGAGGCCTCATGGTCCCACGCACAGGTGTCACCGTCGACATCTGTCCTCGCGACTTGCCGCTCGCGCTCGTCGGCACAGCCGGCGGCGCGCTCGCCTTATGGGCCGACGCCCCCGCCGAGATCGCCGTCCCCGTAGCGCTGCTGATCGTCCTCGACATCCGCATCCGCCGCTGGCGTCGCCGCACCTGACGGCCCGCCCAAGCACCTCACGGCCCACAGACGGCCCAGCGCAGTGAAAAGCCCCCCACCACGCGGAAAACCCGCAGGTGGGGGGCTTACAGCTGGTTGGTTACTTCTTCTTGCCCTGGTTCTTCACGGCTTCGATGGCGGCCTTCGCGGCCTCCGGGTCGAGGTACGTGCCGCCCTTGGTGAGCGGGCGGAAGTCGGCGTCGAGCTCGTAGTAGAGCGGGATACCGGTGGGGATGTTCAGTCCGGTGATGTCCGCGTCGGAGATGCCGTCGAGGTGCTTCACCAGGCCGCGCAGCGAGTTGCCGTGGGCGGCGACCAGGACGGTGCGGCCCGCGAGGAGGTCCGGGACGATGCCGTCGTACCAGTACGGCAGCATGCGCTCGACGACGTCCTTGAGGCACTCGGTGCGCGGGCGCAGCTCGCCGGGGATCGTCGCATAGCGCGGGTCGTCGGACTGGGAGAACGGCGCACCGTCCTCCAGGACCGGCGGCGGGGTGTCGTACGAGCGGCGCCAGAGCATGAACTGCTCCTCGCCGAACTCGGCGAGGGTCTGCGCCTTGTCCTTGCCCTGGAGGGCGCCGTAGTGGCGCTCGTTCAGACGCCAGGAGCGGTGGACGGGGATCCAGTGACGGTCCGCGGACTCCAGCGCCAGCTGGGCGGTGCGGATCGCGCGCTTCTGGAGCGAGGTGTGCAGGACGTCGGGCAGCAGGCCGGCGTCCACGAGCAGCTCACCGCCGCGTACCGCCTCCTTCTCGCCCTTCTCGGTGAGGTTGACGTCCACCCATCCGGTGAACAGGTTCTTCGCGTTCCATTCGCTCTCGCCGTGGCGGAGGAGGATCAGCTTGTACGGTGCTTCGGCCATGCGCCGAGCCTAATCCACGCGCCACGATTGACGCCTGCCGTCAATTGACTGGCACCCCCGAGCAGGGCACTTGTAAGTTGCGATTATTCGCTGAGCCGCTTACATCCCTGGGGGGAAGCCCGATGGCCACCATGTCCGTGAAGAGCTTGAGGCGGGCCGCGCGCGAGAGCGTCGCCGGGCTTCCCAAGGAGTTCTGGTGGCTGTGGACGAGCACTCTCGTCAACCGGCTCGGGGCCTTCGTCGCGACCTTCATGGCGCTGTATCTGACCCTGGACCGCGGCTACTCGGCGTCGTACGCCGGACTCGTGGCCTCGCTGCACGGGCTCGGCGGCGTCGTCTCCTCCCTGGGCGCGGGCGTGATGACCGACCGGCTCGGCCGGCGTCCCACCCTGCTGGTCGCGCAGACGTCGACCGCCTTCTCGGTGGCGCTGCTCGGCTTCATGGAGCACCCGGCGGCGATCGCGGCCGTCGCCTTCCTCGTCGGCATGACGAGCAACGCCTCGCGCCCGGCGGTGCAGGCGATGATGGCGGACATCGTGAAGCCCGAGGACCGGGTGCGCGCCTTCTCCCTGAACTACTGGGCGATCAATCTCGGGTTCGCGATCTCCTCGGCGGGGGCCGGGTTCATCGCCGAGTACAGCTATCTGGCGGGCTTCCTCGGCGAGGCCGTGATGACGCTGGTGTGCGCGGTGCTGATCTTCGTGAAGCTGCCCGAGTCCAGGCCGGTACGGGTGATGGACGCGGCGGGCAGGCCGGCCGAGCCGGACGTCGGGCTGGGGGCCGTACTGCGTGACGGGCGTTTCATGGGCGTGGTCGGGCTGTCGTTCGTCATCGCGCTGATCTTCCAGCAGGGGTACGTCGGCCTGCCGGTGGCGATGGGCACGGACGGCTTCACCAGCGCCGACTTCGGCATGGCGATCGCGGTCAACGGTGTGCTGATCGTGGCGTTGCAGATACCGGTGACCAGGTTCATCGAGCACCGGGATCCGCGTCGGCTGCTGATCGCCTCGTCGCTGTTCGCGGGGTACGGCTTCGGGCTCACGGCTTTCGCCGGGTCGATCGCCGTCTACGCGCTGACCGTGTGCGTCTGGACGTTGGCGGAGATCGTGAACTCCCCCACCCAGACGAGCCTGGTGGTGCGCCTGTCGCCGGTGCACGGGCGCGGCCGCTACCAGGGCATCTACACGATGTCGTGGGCGGCGGCGGCGCTGGTCGCCCCGCTGATGTCCGGCTTCCTGATCGACCGGTACGGGGCGGAGTGGCTGTGGGGGGCCTGCGCGGTGCTGGGGACGGTGGCGGCGGCCGGGTACTGGCTGCTGATGCGGAGCCTTCCGGCGGAGGCGAAGGTGGAGGCGAAGACGGAGGGAGTGGTGGTGGAAGCGGCGGTCGCGGAAGTGGCGGTGGTGGAAGCGGCGATGGCTCCCTCCGCCGCCGGTGCGCGGAAGCAGGCGGCGGAGCCCGGGGCCGGTGCCCGGGGGTGAGGGGCGGGTAACGCGCCTGCGGGCAGAGCCGGACGGGACCGGACGCGGGGAAGGGGGCTCGCGCGCGGGGAAGGCGGTGCGTTCAGTGCGGGCGGGTACGCGGAAGGGGTACGGCGGGCGATCCGCCGTACCCCTTCCGGCATGTGAGCTGTTGTCAGCTGTCAGTCGTCAGCTGCTACGCGTT
This sequence comes from Streptomyces enissocaesilis, assembly GCF_039533765.1. Lineage (NCBI taxonomy): Bacteria > Bacillati > Actinomycetota > Actinomycetes > Kitasatosporales > Streptomycetaceae > Streptomyces > Streptomyces enissocaesilis. Next base: position 61,437 of record NZ_BAAAUD010000049.1, read on the forward strand.
GCCTGACGGCGCCGCACGGCGAAGAGGACGCCGCCGCCGGCGGCGAGCAGGGCGGCCGCACCGGCGACGGTGACGCCGACGTTGCTGCTGCCGGTCTCGGCCAGCGGACCGGTGGAGTCGTCGGACCCCGGGTTCGCGGGGGCCGACTCGGACGGCGCGTCCGAGGGGGAGGCCGTCGCGGTCTCACCGGCGGGGGCCGTCCCGGCCTCCGTGGGCGTCGCCGGCTCGGACGCCGCGGGCGTCTTCGTCGCGGGGGCGGTCTCCGTCTCGGCCGGAGTCTCCGAAGGGGTCTGCGACGGGGTGTCGGAGGGGGTCGCGGAGGGGGTCCCGGGGGCCGGGACCTCCTGCTTGGTGCAGTCCTTCGTACCGCCGTTCCAGGCCGCGATCAGCTGGTCCTTGATGACCGGACGGCTGGGGCCGACCGGCAGGTCCCCGTGCTCGAAGCCGTCGTTCGCGTCGGTCCTGCCGTCGTACTTGACGCTGCCGCGGTAGAGGTCGACCTGGGCGAAACAGCCCACGTCCGGCACCGCGATGTCGAGCGTGTCGACCGCGCCGCCCTTGACGTTCACGGTGTCGAAGTCGTGGAAGACCTGTTCCCCGGAGGTCTGCCACGTCGCGCCGTGCGTACGGTAGGAGGCGAGGGAGGCCGTGCACGACGCCGCGTCCGCGGCGGCCCGGACCTTCACGTGCACCTTGCCGTCGTCGGACGGCTTGAGGGTCAGGTCGTCGACCCGGACAGAGGCGTTCCACGCCTGCCCGTCGAGGGAGAACTCGCAGCGGTCGGTCGCGGTCTTCACCCCTGCGCCCGCGCCCGGCTTGTACGCGGCCTGGGGACCGTTGTCCCACCCGTTGCCGCCGGGGGAACCGGTCGCGTGGGCGGAGGCGACGACTGCCGTGGACAGGGCGAGAGTTGCTGCGCCCACCCCCGCCAGGCGCCACAGGGTGACACGACTCGCTATGGACATGCGGAATCCAATCATGGCTTCACAACGCCCGGCCGAGCGCTCGAGGCAGCGGGAACTGCCGGGAAAAGGAAGAGCGACGCCGCACCGGGCGAATGGTCGAGGAAGGCACAGAGGCGCACGCCGGGACAGTACGGCCCCAGCGGCAAGAGGCATATTTGTTCTCAGCGCATGCCCCTGTCAACTGCCGCACCGTGCGCGGGGCCTTCGGCGGACCGCCGGGGCCGGTCGGGGACGGTCGGGATCAGTCGGCCGCAGGCCGGGTCAGGTGCGCGAACGCGTCCAGGTTCCCGGTCGACTCGCCGCGCGACACCCGCCACGCGTACTCCCTGCGGATCGCGCTCGCGAAACCCAGCTCCAGCAGGGTGTTGAAGCTGCCGTCGGCCGCTTCCAGGACGCTCCCCAGCAGGCGGTCCAGCTCGTCGGGGGTCACCGCGGAGAGCGGGAGCTTCCCGGCCAGGTAGATGTCGCCGAGGGAGTCGATCGCGTAACTCACCCCGTACAGGCGCAGGTTGCGCTCCAGCAGCCAGCGGTGCACCGCCGCGTCGTTCTCGTCGGGGTGCCGGATCACGAAGGCGTTGATCGAGAGGGAGTGCCTGCCGACGATCAGGGAGCAGGTGGTGGACAGCTTGCGCGTGCCGGGGAGGGTGACCACGTACGAGCCGGGCTCGGGGCTCTCCCACTTCAGGTCCGCGTCCTTCAGCGTCCGTTCGAGCGTCTCGGCGGCGGTCTGCCGTGCGTCAGCCATGGTGCGAGCGTACGCGACGGCGGTGTTCGTGCATCGCGGCCGTGTACACGTCGGCCGTGGCGGACGCGGCGGTGTCCCAGCCGAAGGACTGCGCGTGGCGGGCGGCCGCCGTGCCCATCCGGTCCACCAGGCCGGGCTCGTCGATGAAGCGGCGCAGCGCGCGGGCGTATCCGGCCGGATCGTGGCCCTCGACGAGGATGCCGGTCTGCCCGTCCCGTACGGCGACGGGCAGACCGCCCACCGCCGCCGCCACGACCGGTGTGCCGGACGCCTCGGCCTCTATCGCGACCAGGCCGAAGGATTCGCTGTACGAGGGCATGACCAGGACCGACGCCGCCCTGAACCAGTCCGCGAGGCGGTCCTGGCCGACGGGCGGGCGGAAGCGTACGACGTCGGCGATGCCGAGGCGGGCGGCGAGCTTCTGAAGGCCCTCGGGCTTGGCGAGGCCGCTGCCGCTGGGGCCGCCGACGACCGGCACGACGATTTTCGAGCGCAGCGACGGGTCCTCGTCGAGGAGCACCGCGACCGCGCGCAGCAGGATGTCCGGGGCCTTGAGCGGCTGGATGCGGCCGGCAAAGAGCGCGACGACCGCGTCCTGGGGCAGGTCCAGGCGGTCGCGGGCCGCTGCCCGGCCGTCGGCCGGACGGAAGCGTTCCAGGTTCACGCCGGGGTGTACGACGGCGATCTTGCCGGGGTCGGCCTCGTAGAAGCGGGCCAGTTCGTCGGCCTCCTCCGCGGTGTTCGCGATGAGGCGGTCCGCGGCGCGCACGATCTGCGTCTCGCCGATGACGCGCGCGGCCGGCTCGGGCGTGTCGCCCTCCGCGAGCGCGGCGTTCTTGACCTTGGCCATGGTGTGCATGGCGTGCACGAGGGGGGCGCCCCAGCGCTCGGCGGCGAGCCAGCCGACGTGTCCGGAGAGCCAGTAGTGGGAGTGGACGAGGTCGTAGTAGCCGGGGCGCTGGCCGGCCCATGCCTGCATCACCCCGTGTGTGAAGGCGCAGAGCTGCGCGGGCAGCTCCTCCTTGGCGAGGCCCTCGTACGGTCCCGCGTCGACGTGGCGGACCAGCACGCCGGGCGCGAGCTCGACGCTCGGGGGCAGGCCGCCCGTGGTCGCCCGGGTGAAGATCTCGACCTCGATGTTGATCGCGGCCAGGCGCTTGGCGAGCTCGACGATGTAGACGTTCATGCCGCCCGCGTCGCCCGTTCCCGGCTGGTGCAGCGGGGAGGTGTGGACGCTGAGCATGGCGATGCGGCGCGGCTTGCGGTGGTGGCCGCCGGGCAGCCTCAGGCGGGGCGGCGTCGCCAGTGTGCCGGCGAGTCGGGAGACGTACTGGCTCACGTCGACGGTCCTCCTCGCTGGGGCATGACGGAGAGAGGGTGTGAGGCCCTCTATTGAGCGCAAACAGCGGAATGCCCCCTTCCAATTTCCGCTTTGCCAAATCATTACTCAATCCGTCCCGACCTTCACGGGACCGGAGGGGCGTTTTCCCTCACTTACCCTCGGTTCATGGCCTCCCGTACTCCCCCCTCGCGCCCTGTCGGCGCCGTGACCCGCGGGACGACCAACCCGAACCGCCTGCGCCGCATGGACCGCTGGATCGCCGCCGTGCACGGTCCCGAGCTGCGCCGCAGCCCCGACCCCGTCGCGGTCGACCTCGGGTACGGGGCCGCGCCCTGGACCGCCGTCGAGCTGCTCGGCCGGCTGCGCACCGCCGTGCCCGCCGCCGAGGTCGTGGGCATCGAGATCGAGCCGGCCCGGGTCGCCGCCGCGAAGCCGTACGAGCGCGACGGCCTCGCCTTCCGGCACGGCGGTTTCGAGGTGCCGCTGCCCGGCGGACGCCGCCCCGCCCTCATCCGGGCGGCGAACGTGCTGCGCCAGTACGACGAGGGGGAGGTCGCCGCCGTCTGGGCGCGGCTGTGCGGGCGGCTGGCGCCCGGCGGGCTGCTGGTCGAGGGGACGTGCGACGAGATCGGGCGGCGGCACGTGTGGGTCGCGCTCGGGGCCGGGGGGCCGCGGACGGTGACCTTCGCGACCCGGCTCGGGTCCCTGGACCGGCCGTCGGACCTCGCGGAGCGGCTGCCGAAGGCGCTCATCCACCGCAATGTGCCGGGCGAGCCGGTGCACGCCTTCCTGCGGGACTTCGACCGGGCGTGGGCGGCGGCCGCTCCGTACGCCTCGCTCGGCGCCCGGCAGCGCTGGATCAAGGCCGTGCGCGACCTCTCGGCCGACTGGCCGCTGGCGGACGGGGAGCGCCGGTGGCGGCAGGGCGAAGTCACGGTGGACTGGGCCGCTCTCCAGCCCCGCGCCGCCTGAAACCGGTCCGGGCCTCCTCGGACGAGTGACTGCCGGAGGGGAACACGGCCCGCCGGCCGTTCGTCAGAAACCTGTGAGCGGGGGCCTCTGTCGTTTTGACGGACGACATGGCAGCATCACGGCATTGAGACCTAAGTTACTGACGGTAAATCACATGTGGATGTGTGATCTGGGATCTGGGATCCGGGGGGAGCTCGTGAACCGACGTCGCAGCGCCGTGAGCGCGATCGCGCTGGTCTGCGCCTTGGCCGTGCCGGCCTTGCACGGACAGGCGTACGCGGACCCCGGGCCGCCGAGGAGCGAGCAGCGCCTCCAGGAGGTGCGCGGCGAGATCGACGCCCTCTACCGCAGGGCCGCGGCCGCCACGGACGCGTACAACCTCGCCGAGGAGCGCGCCGAGGAGCAGTCGTCCGAGGTCGAGGAACTGGCCGAGGAGATCGTCAAGGGCGAGAAGCGCATCGAGAGGCTGAAGAAGCGGGTGGGGGCCGAGGCCAGCGCCCGGTACCGCAGCGGCGGCCTGCCGCCCGAGGCCCACCTGATGCTCAGCAACGACCCTCAGCACTTCCTGGACGGGGCGAGCCGGATCCTGGAGGGCCAGCAGGCGGCCGAGTCCCTCATCGTCGAACTGTCGCGGGCCCAGGTCGACTTGGAGGCGTACACCCAGGACGCGACCACGCAGTGGAAGAAGCTGGAGTCGCACCGCAAGAAGAAGGAAGCGGCGAAGAAGGAGATCAAGAAGCAGATCTCCGCCGCCGAGAAGCTGGAAGCGACGCTGGAGAAGGAGGAGCGGGCCCGGCTCCTCAAGATGGAGCAGGAGGCGCAGCGCGCGGCGCAGACCGCCTGGCTGGACTCCGGCGCCCTCAAGACCACCGGTGACGCGGCGGCGCGGGGCGGCAAGGCGACGCGGGACGGCGAGGCGGCTGTCGCGTACGCGTTGGCGCAGATCGGCAAGCCGTACGTCTGGGGAGCCGAGGGGCCGGGCTCCTTCGACTGCTCGGGGCTGACGTCGCAGGCGTGGCGCGCGGGGGGCCGTGCCATACCGCGCACGTCGCAGGAGCAGTGGAGGCAGCTGCCGCGCGTCGACGTGAAGGACATGCGGCCCGGCGACCTGATCGTCTACTTCGACGACGCCAGCCACATCGGGATGTACCTGGGCGACGGCACGATGGTGCACGCGCCGCGTCCCGGCCGGGACGTGACGGTCGCCGGGGCCGGTTCGATGCCGATCCTGGGCGTCGTGCGTCCGGACAAGTAGCGGCGGCCGAACGGGCGGGGCGCGGGGGCGGCGGGGCGTGATGTTCGTCATGACCCCGCACCCCGCCGACCCCGTCGGATGCGTTGCGGGAGGCGGCATATGACGCCGGCGGCCTTCCGCACGGCATTCCATTGCGGTGCCCGGTGACGCTATGGTCCCCGTTTGGCGGAACGTCGATCGGCGTGCCGCCGCACCCTCGGGGGGAGGGAAGGAAACCGAGACCGATGCCCGTACCCGTACCGCGGCAGCGTGAGAACCCGTCCGTGGAGCACGGTCAGGCCGTCCTGCCGAGGCAGCAGCACGCCGGGAACAGCCCGGAGACCACGACAGCCGTCACAGCGCCGGCAGCCGCGGGCCGCGCGGCCCCGGCGGCTCCGAGGGCTCCGAGGGCTCCGGCAGCCCCCGTCGCCCCCGTCGCGTCCGCGCCCAGCAACGACCTCACTCTGCTGGTGATCGAGGGCGACCCGGCGGGGACCTTCACCGTCCCGTCGCTGCTCGACGCCGCCGGCACCCGGGTCCGTATCCGTACCGCCCGCAACCTCACCGAGGCCGAGCGGCTGCTCACGGACGACGTGCACTGCATCCTGCTCGACCTGGCCCTGCCGGGACCCGCCGGCGAGGACGGGGACGAGCTGGCGACGCTGCGGCACGTGCTGCGCCTCGCGCCCCGGCACGCCGTTCTGGCGCTGACCGCCGAGGCCGACGCCGAGCGGGCCGCCGAGGCGGTGCGCGTCGGCGCCCAGGACTACCTCTTCCGCGACGAGCTCGACGGCCGCCAGCTCAGCCGCGCCATCCGGTACGCCGTCGAGCGCAAGCGCGCCGACACCGCGCAGCACAAGCTGGCCGAGTCACGGCTGCGCGCCCAGGAGAACGCCCGTCTGGAGCGCGGCCTGCTGCCCACCCCGCTGCTGGAGGGTTCGAACCTGCGTTTCGCCTCCCGCTACCGGCCGGGACGCTCGCGCGCCCTGCTCGGCGGGGACTTCTACGACACGGTCCGCACCTCCGACGGCACGGTCCACGCGATGATCGGCGACGTCTGCGGCCACGGCCCGGACGAGGCCGCGCTCGGTGTGGAACTGCGCATCGCCTGGCGGGCCCTGACCTTCGCGGGACTGTGCGGCGACGAGCTGCTCTCCACGCTCCAGCAGGTCCTGGAGCACGAGCGGGAGAGCGAGGAGATCTTCGCGACGCTCTGCACGGTCGACATCGCGCCGGACGGACGGCGGGCCGGCCTGTGCCTGGCCGGTCACCCGTCCCCGCTGATCGCCCGCCACGGCCGGGCCGCGCAGCTTCTCCCGTACGAGGACGGGGGCCCCGCACTCGGTTTGGTGCCGCGCGCCCGCTGGCCGCGCCGCCAGGTCGAACTGGGCGGCTCCTGGAGCCTGATGATGTACACGGACGGCCTGATCGAGGGCCGCGTCGGCCCGCCGGGCTCGAAGCAGCGGCTCGGGCAGGACGGGATGGTCGCGATGATCAACCGCCAGCTCGCGGCCGGACTCGGCGGCGAGGACCTCCTGGAGGCCGCGGTCACCGAGGCACGGGACCTCAACGGCGGCGAACTGACCGACGACGTGGCGCTGCTGCTCCTGGACCGGGGCTGAGCGGCGCCTGTCCCGGGCGGGCCGGCCCGGGACAGTTCCAGCCGTGGCAGCTGTGACAGCCATGACAGCTGTGGCAGCCGAGACTGATGCCCTGGCGCCCTAACGCCCGCCGTTGTACGGCCCGTACGGACCGTCGCTGCTGCTGCCGCCCCTGCGGCCGCCGCCACCGCCACCGCCCGAGACCTGCCGGACCGCGGGCCGTACGTCGACCATGAAGACGATGGTCGCGACCAGACCGGCGATCTGCAGGAACAGCATCGGGACGAACAGGTTCACGGCGACCGTGACGCCCAGCAGGACCAGCCAGAAGACCTTGGTCTGCTTGTCGGCGGCACGGTACGCGTCCTCGCGGGCCGTCGCGGCGAAGAACAGCGCCACCACGGCGAGGACGAGCATGGCGAGGTTGATCAACCACAACAGAGTGCCGAATGCCGAAAGCAACATGCTGTACACCGCCTAAGAGTGGATGAGCGCCTCGCGGCCAAGGTACCCGGACAACGAGCCGGACACCCATAAAGGTGCCCGGCTCGCTCTCGTATCGCCCGCTTGCCCTGTCCGCCCGGCTTGCCTTACTTGTCGGTGGCCGGGGTGGCCGGGGTGGCCTTCTTCGCCGGAACCTTGCGCGCGGTGGGCTTCTTCTCCGGAGCGGCCTTGGCCTCGGCGGCCTTCGGCTCGTCCGCGTCCGCCTTCTTCCCGGTCTCCGGGGAGGGCTCGACGGCGATGGCGATCTCGTTGATCTCCTCGGCCGCCTCGCCGCGCCAGGTCTTCACGCTCTGCTCGCCGTGCTCGGCGACCTTCTCATACGTCTCGCGCGCCTTGACCACGTACTCGGCGGCCACCCCCACGCTCCGCAGCGCGAGGTCCTGCGCCTGCTCTCCCAGCTTCTTCAGGTCGGTGTCGAGCGCGCCGAGCACCTCGGTGACCTTCGCCTGGACGGTGGCCTGGGCCTCCTTGGCCTGGATGGCCACCCGGTCCTGGACGGTCTTCGGGTCGGTGTTGCGCACGGCGTCGATGCGCGCCGGGGCCTCGGCCCGCAGCTGCTCGATCAGCGCGGGCACCTTCCTCGCCTGCTGTACGGCGAGGTCCGCGGTGCCGGCCGCGAAGTAGAGGGGGGTCGGGTCGGTGAGGGTCTTGCGCAGGTCATCGGTGATGGCCATGACTGTGGTCCTCCCGGAGCTCAGTTCACTGTGAGGGTGGTGTGCCTGCATCGCTGCCGTCGGCGGGGGCGTCCGTCACGACGTCCGCTTCGGCGTCCGTCGCGTTCTCCTTGCGGAACGACTCGTAGATCTGCAGCAGAACCTGTTTCTGCCGCTCGCTGATCGACGGGTCGGCGAGTATGACGGCGCGCGTCTCCAGCTCCTCGCGCTCCCGCTCGTCGAGGATCCCGGCCTGCACGTACAGCGTCTCGGCGGAGATCCGCAACGCCTTCGCGAGCTGCTGGAGGATCTCCGCGCTCGGCTTGCGCAGACCGCGCTCGATCTGGCTGAGGTACGGATTGGACACCCCGGCGGCGTCGGCGAGCTGCCGCAGCGACAGCTGCGCGCTGCGCCGCTGCTCGCGCAGGTACTCACCGAGATTGCCGACGTTGAGCGATGCCATGTCCCGATAGTGCGCCATGGTTGCTAACTTTTGCAAGCGCATGCTTGCAAAAGTGTTACGCGTCGGTGTGGCCGAGTGCGGGTGCCCGGGTGCGGGTGCCCGGGCACGGGGCTTGGTCGACGCGGCCGGCCCGGCGGACGAGCGGCAGCATGAGCTCCCGCGCCTGTTCCCCGTCGGCGACGTCAGGCAGCCGCTCGGCGATACCGAGCGCCGCTCCCATGAGGAGCGGGTCCGGTGGCGGGGCGAGCGGTCGTACAGAAGACGCACGGGAAGGCGGGGCCCACTCCGGGCCGGGGCCGGAGAGACGGGCACACGACCCGCAAGGCCCGCCCGCACGAAGGGAGTTCGGCCCGCGGCAGGACTCCGGCGGCAGGACTCCGGCGGCAGGGCCTTGGCTGATCTGCACGGGTGACCACCGGCCTGGCCCTGCTGCCGCGTGTCGCCTGCCGCGGACCGGAGGTCACCGCGCCCCGGCTCCGCGGCCTCCTCGCGCTGCTCGCGCTGCTCGCGGGCGACCTGCGCACGGGTTGCGGCACCGAGCGGTTCGTGGAAGGGCTGTGGCCGGACGAGTTGCCGGAGCGGCCAGCGAAGGCGGTGCGGGTCCTCGTGTCCAGGGCGCGGGCGCAGCTGGGCGCCGACGCCATCGCCAGCACGCCGGCCGGATGCCGGCTCGCCCTCGCCGAGGACCAGGTCGACACCTCCGCCCTGCTGCTGCACGCCGCCGCGAGCGCGGACCGGGACAGGGCCGGGAACCACGCGGGATCGCCGGCCGGGGCCGGGCTCGCGCTGTGGGAGGGCGTTCCCGGCAGGAGCGGCGGAAGCGGCGGAAGCGGCAGGAGCGGCGGAAGCGGCGGAAGCGGCAGGAGCGGCGGGCTTAAGAGCCGGTGCGGCCGTCGGCCAGCTCCCGCAGGATGTCGAGGTGGCCGTTGTGGCGGGCGGTCTCCTCGATCAGGTGCAGCAGGATCCAGCGCAGATTGGGGTGCTTGCCGTTGCGCCTGGCGCGCTTGGCCTCGGTGTCCAGGTCGTGCTCGGCGACGAGCTTGCGGTAGCGGACGCACTGGGCCTCGTACGCCGCGAGGAGGTTGGCCAGGGGCACGTCGAGCGCGACGCGCATCTCCCGGTCCGGGTCCTCGTCCGTCCACGGCCCCTCGTCCTCCTCACCGAGGAACACCACCTGGAACCAGTAGTACTCCACCCAGTGGAGGTGGCTGATGAGCCCGCACAGGGTCATCAGCGGGGAGCCGGGCAGCGGCGCCTTGCGGGCGTCCTCCGGCGAGACGCCGTCGCACTTGGCGCGCGCGGTGTCGCGGACGTAGTCGAGGAAGGTGGCGAGCGAGGCGCGCTCGTCGGGTGTGGGAGGCTCATCGGTTCGTGTCATCGGGGTGAATGTTCTTCGCCCGTACGCCCGCTGTCGAGCGATTTTGTGCGGCCTGCGGCTCCAGGGGCGACTCTGGAGAGTGCCCGGCAGTACGACGGGACATCGACACGGCGATACGGCGAGAAGGAGCGGCACACGTGGCACACGGAAACGGCGGCGGAAACGGCGGCAGCAGCAGCGGTGCGGTGAAGCTCAGTCCCAGCAGCTGGGTGGCCGAACAGGCCGAGCTGTACGAGGAGTCCGGCGGCACCAAGGGCACCACCATGCAGGGCGCACCGTGCCTGCTGTTGGACTACGTCGGGCGGCGCAGCGGCATCACACGGCGCACCGTGCTGATCTACGGGCGCGACGGCGACGACCATCTGATCGTGGCGTCGAAGGGCGGCTCCGACGAGCACCCGCTGTGGTACCGGAACATCCAGGACAACCCCGACGTGCAACTCCGGGTCGGCACCGAGCGGTTCCCGGCCCGCGCCGAGACGCTCTCCCCCGAGGAGAAGGCCCGGGTGTGGCCGCACCTGGTGGACGTCTTCGCGCCGTACGAGAGCTACCAGAAGAAGACCACCCGTGACATTCCAGTGGTGCGGCTCCGGCGTACGGACGTGTGAGGCGGGACGCGTGAGGTGAGGGGCCGCCCGGCGCCCGGTGGCGTACGGGCGGCTCTCCGCGTTCCCGGCCGCCCCCCTCTACGGCGGCCACTTCGCGCCGTACGCTCCGCGCCCGCGAAGACCGGGACTGCCGCTGTCACCGCACAGACCTCACCGTAGGCCCCAGCTCCGGTACTGGCGCCGGGCCGTGGGGCGGGTACTTCGCGGTGTGGGCCGCCCAGGCCGCGTCCTGGCGGCAGCGTCCGCAGTGCGTCTCGTCGTCCAGCGGCCGGAAGAGGTGTTCGGGGCCGGGTCCCTCGCAGGCGATGAGGGGCTTCGGATGGTGGGACTCCTGCCGGGGCGCGGTGTCGTGCGGCGGGCGTACGGTGGCCCGTTCCTGGGGCGTCTTCTCGGTCAGGCGGTGCCGCAGGAAGCCGACGGCGGAGCGGACGCCGGTCGGTGGCAGTCCGTTGGTCAGGGCGTGCCGCAGGTCCGTCGCGCTGATGCTCGGCTCCACCCGCCTCGACGAGGACGGGCTACACCACCGCGTGCGGGCGCTCAGGCCCGCATCTCCGCCGGAAGCGGAAGGCGGTGGAGCACGTCGAGGCGGCTGACCGCCCGCGTCAGCACCACATAGAGCCGGTGCAGGCCCCGCTCCTCGGCTCCGGCGATCTCGGCCGGTTCGACGGCGACGATGTGATCGTACTCGAGGCCCTTGGCGAGCGTGGCGGGCAGTACGGACACCCGGGGCGTCTCCCCCGGCCCGGCCGCCCCCACCGCCTCTCCCAGCCCAGCCGCCTCCAGCGCCTCCCTGAGCTCCGCCACCCGCCCCGCGTCCGCGATGACGCCCACCGAGCCCTCCCGGGCCAGCGCCGCCCGTACCGCGTCGACCGTCGCCGCCACCACGTCCGGAACCCGGCGCACCGACAGCTCCCCGTCCGCGCGCAGCGACCGCCCCGGCGGTACGTCGACGTCCAGCGCCCCCAGCAGCCGGTTCGCCAGCTCCACGATCGCGGCCGGGACACGGAAGCCGGTGGTCAGCGGGACGACGGCGGCCGTGGGCCTGCCGAGGTGGGCGAGGAGTCCGGGCCAGGTGCGGGCGGCCCAGGGCGTCGTGCCCTGGGCGAGGTCGCCCAGCACCGTGACCGACCCGAAACCGACCCGGCGCGCGATCGCCCGGCACTGCATCGGGGACAGGTCCTGCGCCTCGTCGACGACGACGTGACCGTAGCTCTCGGGGCGTTCGACGAGTCCGGCGACCTCGTCGATCAGCACCAGGTCGGCGGCCGACCACCTGGCGCTCCGCCACGAGCGCGGCGGCTTCGCCCAGCGGATCGCCCGCCGCTCGTCCGGGGTGAGGAGCGGGTCGGACGGGTCGGTGAGCACGGCGGCGACGATCTCCTCCGGCCGGACCTTCGGCCACACCGAGTCGACGAACGCCCCGATCGCCCGGGACCGTCCCATCCGCCGCAGCCAGTCGTCGCCCGGCGGCCCGGACCGCCGTTCGGCCTGGAGCTGGAGCGCCCGGACGGCGCGCGTGCGGACGCGTTCGCGGCCGACGGCGTACGGGGGCGCCTCGGCCCGTACCTCCGCGACGATCCGCTCCAGCTCGTCCAGCGGAATCCGCCGGCGGTACGAGCCGTCCGGCACGACGACGGTCTCGACGGGCGCCGACACCCGCCCGTACAGAGCCCGGTGGAGCACGGCCGCCATCCGGGCGTCGTGCTTGACGGCGGCCGCCGCGGAGGTGTCCTGGGCGCGCACCGGGTGACGGCCGGTCTCGTCGTCGACCGTCGACTGCCTGATGCCGCTCTCCCCCAGCGCGGGCAGCACCTCGGAGATGTACGAGAGGAAGGTCCGGTTGGGCCCGAGGATCAGCAGGCCGCCGCGCTTGAGGCGCTGCGGGTACGTGTAGAGGAGGTAGGCCGCGCGGTGCAGGCCGACGGCGGTCTTGCCGGTGCCCGGGGCGCCCTGCACACAGACCGATTCGGTGAGTCCGGAGCGTACGAGATCGTCCTGCTCGGGCTGGATGGTGGCGGCGATGTCGCGCATCGGGCCGACGCGGGGGCGCCCGATCTCGGCGGCGAGGATGCCGCTGCTTGGTACGCCGCCGGCTCCCTCCCCCGGTACGCCGCCCGTCTCCGCCACCGGCACGCCGCCGGGCTCCGCCCCCGCCGCGAACCGCTCGTCCTCCAGCCCGGTCAGGTCCTCGGACGCCCCCTTGCTCCCCGGCGCCCAGCCGAACCGCCTGCGCACCACCACGCCCTGCGGGTCGCGCGCGCTCGCCTGGTAGAAGGTGCGGGAGACGGGGGCGCGCCAGTCGATGACCAGCGGCGGGTCCGCGGGGTGTTCGGCGATGCGGCGGCGGCCGATGTGGTGGCTCTGCCCGTCGGCCAGATCGAGCCGCCCGAAGAAGAGCGGGCTCTCGGGCTCCTGACTCAACTCCTTGGCGTACGAGCGCAGATGGAAGCCGAGGGCTTCGGCGTCGGCACCGGAGGCGGAGACGTCCTCGCCGGTGACGACCTGTTCACCGGCGCCTTCGGTCATCCGGGTCAGGGCCGCGCGGCAGAGGTCGTGGAAGGTCCGCTCCTGGCTGAGGGCATGGTCGAGTGACGTCATCCACCCAAGGTAACGCAACCTAGTAATAAATTTAACCAAGCTTCAATTTATGCCCGGAGTCCGGTCCGCAGCTGCCCGAAGGCCAGGTCCGCCGCCGCCACCGCTCCCGGAAGCACCTCTTCCGCACTCTCCCCCGCCTCGATCCGGCGCCAGTTCTCCTCGGCGAGGATCCGCTGTACGGCGACGATCTGACCGGCCGCGAGCCGCGAAGCGAGGGGGCCGGGTCCGTCGAGGGGGCCGGACCCGTCCAGGGGGCCGGACCCGTCCAGGGCGGCGGCGAGCTCCTCCTCGGAACGCTTCACATAGGTGTGCAAACGGGCCACCAGGCTCGGTGTCCCGTACAGCAGCCGGTGGAAGGCGAGCACGTCCGCGTCGTCACTGAGCCCGGTCACCGGATCGCGCCGGCAAAGCCCGTCCAGGAAGTGCCGGCGCAGGGCGTCCAGCGGCGGGAGCCCCTCCGCACGCCCGTCGGCCACCACCCGGGCCGCCTCGTCCACGTGGTCGGCGAACCGGTGCAGCGCGAGGTCCTCCTTGGCGGGGAAGTACCGGAACAGCGTCGGCTTGGAGATCTCGGCCGCGGCCGCCACCTCGGCCACGGAGACCTGGTCGAAACCCTTCTCCAGGAAGAGGGTGATCGCGGCATCGGAGATCACCTGGTACGTCCGCTGCTTCTTGCGCTCGCGCAAACCACTCATGTTGACGAAGCGTACGCGCTTGACCTCAACGGAACTTGAGGTCCCAGACTCGTCGGCACAGGGACACAGACACCGACGGAATGGGAGTGGACGCCATGCGCGCGATTCAGGTGACGGAGTTCGGCGGCCCGGAGGTACTGGTGGCGACCGAGCTGCCGGACCCGGTGGCCGGTCCTGGCGAGGTGGTCGTCGAAGTCGCCGCGTCCGACACCCTCTACGTCGAGACGCAGATCCGCGGCGGCTGGGGCCCGCAGTTCGGCATCGAGCCGCCGTACGTGCCGGGCGGCGCGGCCGCCGGCACGGTACTGGCCGTGGGCGACGGCGTGGACCCCGCGTGGACCGGCCGCCGGGTCGTGGCGGGCGCGGGCACCCGCGGGACGTACGCCGAGCAGGTCGCCGCCCCGCTCGACCGGCTGATCCCGGTCCCGGACGGCCTCGGCCTGCGCGAGGCCGCCGCGCTCGCGCACGACGGCGTCACCGGCTCCGGCATCGCCGAGGCGGCCGGCATCCGGCCCGGCGAGCGGGTACTGATCCTGGGCGCGGCGGGCGGCATGGGAACACTGCTGGTGCAGATGGCCCGTGCGGCCGGGGCGCGTGTCGTCGGGGCGGCGCGCGGCCGGCGGAAGCTGGATCTCGTACGGGAACTGGGCGCCGACGCGGTCGTGGACTACTCCGAGGAGGGCTGGATCGACCGGGCCCGTGAAGCGCTCGGCGGCGCGGGGGCGGACGTACTGCTGGACGGCGTGGGCGGCGAACTGGGCCTGGCGGCCTTCGCGCTGACGGCCGACGGCGGCCGCGTCTCCGCGCACGGCGCGTCCAGCGGCGGTTTCGCGGCCGTCGACGCGGGCGAGGCGGAGCGCCGGGGGATCACGCTGCGCGGGATCGGCGAGGTCCAGTACGGGGCGGCCGACATCACGCGACTGTCGGCCAAGGCCCTGGCGGAGGCGGCGGCGGGCCGCCTGCGCCCGGTGATCGCGGCCACGTTCCCGCTGGCCCGGGCCGCGGAGGCGCACACGGCGATCGAGGCGCGGGCGGTGGCGGGCAAGGCGCTGCTCACGGTGGCACCGGCCGCCTGACCGGTGCCGGGGCGCGCACCCTGCGGGCCCCTTCCGGGGCCCGGGGCATGTCCTGGCTCGCCGGACGGGCCGGGTTTTCCCGCTCGGCGGGCACATGCAGCCCCTTGGGGGCGCCCCGGACGAAGCCGGGGGCGGGACCGGGGTCCGGGGCGGAGCCCCCACACGGCGGAGCCGCGGACTGTCACCGCCGGGAAGGGGCGGGCAGGGGACGCCCCTTGCCCGGAGCCACCGCCCCCTCACCATGACGGGCCGCTCCCTCCGCCTGAGCCGCCGCACGCCGGACGGCACGAACCCCGGGACGGGACGAGGGCGACGACGACGGCTTCACCCACGGCGGGTGGTCGCACCCGCTCCTCCGGACCGCTTCCGGGCCTTCAGACCCGAGCCGTCGCCCGCACCACCCGGAGCACCGGCTCCAGATCGTCCACGACCACCGCCGCGCCAGCCCCGAGCAGCCGCCGCGTCCGCCTCTCGTCGCGTGCGTGGCCGAGGAACCGTACGCCTGTCTCCCGCGCCGCGAACAGGTCCGAGGGGGTACCGCCGATCCTCAGGGTCTCGGCAGGCCGGGCGCCCCATGCGGTGAGGGCGCGGCCGAGGCGGTCCGGGCCGGGCTCGGGGTGGTCCGGGCCGGGCGTACGGCCGTAGATGTGCGGGGTGAAACAGCCGGCGAGGCCCCGGCCGGTCAGGTACTCCTCCGCCACCAGCGGGGAGCTGTCCGTCATGAGCGCGAGACGGCCGCCGACCGCGCTCCAGGTGCGTACCAGCGGGTCGGCGTACGGGGTGGGCCGGGCGGTGGCGGCGGCCCGGAGCTCCTCGCGGGTGAGCTCTTCCTCCAGGGTCCGCACCAGCTCGCTGCCCGGGCGGGCCCGTGCCACGGCCCGCAGGACGGTGTACGGGTCGCCAAAAGCCCGTTCCTCCTCCGTCAGCGGCACGGGCCGGCCGTGCCTCTCCAGCCGGTCGGCCAGGCTGTCCGCCACGTCGTGCGCCCGGTGGCCCGCGAAGAGCCGGCAGAGGGGGCCGTCGAAGTCGAAGAGCACCCATCGCGCACCCGTGATCAGATCCCGCAGTTCCTCGATCACCGATGCCGCCTGTTCGGTTTGAGTCGCGTCAGAAGTCACTAGGAGAGTGTCAGGTCCGACATGCCGGTGTTCCAGAGCGCGTCGCTCCGGAGCGCGTCTTTCCAGACCGCGCCGAACCACTGCTGCGACCGCTCCACGGACCTCACGTCCGCCCGGTCAGAAGATGTCCGGGCACCACGGACGCCTGGGCGTACGGAACAGGGCGTCGGCAACGGCGGCGGCGCCCGCCGACTCCTCCTCGACCCGGCCCAGCGCCACGAGCCGCACCGCGGACTCCTCGCCCAGGTACAGCGCCCCCAGCTCCCTCACGTCCAGCGTGAGATCGGGCGTCTCGGCCGAAGGGGCGCACACCGCCCCGTCCGCCGAGGCGTCCAGCCGGAACCGCCCGCCGGCCAGTCCCGCCGCGTCGCGCACCTCCAGGACGAGCGAGGCGGGCACCGCGTACGTCCGCGCCTCCAGGGCCCGTACGACGTCCAGCAGCCGCACCCACAGGAAGTCGGCCTGCGTGACGACCCCGGCCGCCCGGGGGTCCGGGAGCAGCAGGGGCAGCAGATCGTCGCCGGCGCGGTGTCCGGACCGTACCGTCGTGATCCAGTCGACCGCGCAGACGAAGTGCCACAGCGCGCGCTCCGCCGCCGGCGACACCGCGATCATGTCGCGTACGGTCGCCGTGTTGAGCGGCTGCTTGCCGTCGCCCCACTTCTCGTCGGCGTGGTAGGTCATCAGCCCCTCGACCTCGCCCCGCGCCGATCGGTAGACGGCGTGGAACGGCTCGGTCCAGGGCTGGGAGGACATCACCACCTGCCCCGTGCCGAGCTGCCACCAGCGCTCGTCCCGGCTGACCGCACCGTGCTGCACCGCGCGGAAACGCTCGTGCAGTCCGGGCCCGAGCTTGCGCACGTCGGCCCCGTCGACCAGGTCGATCCGGCCGCCGCCGTCACCCGGCCCCGCCCAGCGCGCGTCGAGCCCGGCCCGGGGCACGTCGATCTCCCACTCGGTGACCGAGGCGGCGGGCCCGAACCCGTACCGCCCGTAGATCGGGTACTCGGCGGCGATCAGCGTCGACAGGACGTCCCCGCGCTCCTTCGCCGCCGCGAGGTCCGCGCCCATCATCCGGCCGAGCAGACCGCGGCGGCGGTGCGTCGGCGACACGGTCACGTTCGACACCGCGCTCGCCGCCACCTGTGCGCCGCCCGGCACCGTGAGTTCCTGCGCGAAGGAGCGGTACGTCGCGACGCAGCGCCCGGCGTCGAACGCGCCCCGCACCCGCGGCAGGCCCATGTGCGGCAGGCGCTCCGCGGCCTCGTCCGGCGAAACGACGGGCGGGCGGAGGAACCCGGTGGCGAGAGCGCGCAGCCAGTCGGGGAACTCGGATGCGGTGACCGTACGGACGTCGACACTCATGCGCCCACGCTAGGCACTCCGGCCGTCGGCTGTCGCCCGCATTTCGCGCCCCGCGACGGCCGCCCCGGCGGTCCGCTTCCCGACCGCCCCCGGCCCCTCCCCCGCCGCCTCAGAACGCCGCGCGTATCTCCCCGACCTCGGCCGCCCCGCCCAGCAGTGGCGCCCGCCCGATCCGGTCCACCACCGGCGCGTCCACACCGAGCCGCCGCAGCGCCCGTGCCAGCACCGGCCCCAGCGCCCGCGTCGCACCGTCGTCGACCTTGAACGCGAGGGCCCGGCCGTCCGGCAGGGCCACCGCCTGCACCGCCTCGGCGCCCATCTTGGACAGCGTGCCCGGCACCTCGCGCATCAGCCAGGTGTCGGGACGGCGCGTACCCGCGACGTACTCGGGGTACGCCCGCATCGCGTCCGCGACGCGGCGCTCCGCCGTGCCCTCCCCGGCCAGGACGAAGTGGCGGAAGGCCCGCGCGAGCCCGGTCAGGCTGATCGCCATCAGAGGCGCGCCGCAGCCGTCGGTCCCGACCGCCGTGACGCGCTCGCCGCTCACCTCCTCGACCACCGTCAGCACGAGCCGCTGGAGCGGATGAGCCGGGTCCAGGTAGGAATCCGCGTCCCACCCGTTCAGCGCGCAGGCCGCCAGCATCGCCGCGTGCTTGCCCGAGCAGTTCATGGTGAGCCGCTCGCGCACCCCGCCCGCGGCCAGGTACGCCTCCGCCTCCACCGGGTCCAGCGGCAGGTCCGGCGGGGTCTGGAGGTCCGCCTCGGTGAGCCCGTGCTCCGCCAGCATCTTCCGTACGAGGTCCAGCTGGAACCGCTCCCCCGAGTGGCTCGCGGCCGTCAGCGCCAGCCGCTCGCCCGACAGGTCGAGTCCGGCCCGCAGCACCGCCGCCGCCTGCATCGGCTTGTTGCTGGAGCGCGGGAAGACCGGGGCGTACGGGTCCCCGACCGCCAGCTCCACACTGCCGTCCGCCGCCAGGACGACGAGCGAACCCCGATGGTGGCCCTCGACGAAACCGGAACGAACGACTTCCGCGAGGACCGGGGATATGGCGGCGGCAGCGGTGCTGGAGGACATGCGGGGCGACCTTCCGAGGGCAGGACCCGACTCCCCGAGGCAGAGTCGGCCGGGTCACGGCCTCGAGGTCGGCTTCAGGTCAGCAGGTCGTCTACTTGTGCTTCCCCATCACGGTACCTGCGGGCGATCTCGGCGCTGCAATCGTCCGCCGTCCGCTGGAGGAGCTGCCGGCGGCGCGAAACCTGCTGCTCGTAGCGGACGAGCCGCACCATGGCCGCGTGCAGCTCCTCGTCCGTACGGGCACCGAGGTCCGAGAGCTCGACCTCGGCGAGCATCTCGGCGGCCAGCTGCCGGGACTCCTCGCTGCGCGGTGTGGAGAGCGTGACGTGCCGGGCGGAGGAACGGTGCTGCGACGGGGCGTCCGCGAGGATCTCCGAGAGCCGGTCGACGACCGGGGACTCCGGCCCCGTACGCCGCGCCAGTTCGGCCCGCAGGATGTCGATCCGCCCGTGCAGCAGACGCCGCACATAGCTGAGGTCCGCCTCGTCGCGCTGCGAGTCACGGCGCAGGGCGCGCAACTCCGGAAGCCCCAGCACGGCGAGATCGGGCTTGTCGCGGTCGGCCGCGAAGACGTTGCCCGTGCTCTCGCCGGTCCGCTGCGCCGGTGGTCGTGCGGCGGAAGCGGAAGCCGTCAGCCGGCTCATCGGCATAGGTACGGGCCCGGGCGGCTGCCCGGCGCCAGGTGTGCTCATGAAGTGTTCCGTCCCCTCGACCGGTGCGGCGCACCGCCTCTGTGCATCGTGCCACTCCTGACTGCCACCCTGCAGGCGCTCTACGCCCGTTCGGCCCCCGATAGGTTGGTCCACATGCGTGCAGTGGTGCAGAGGGTCGACGGCGCGAGCGTCGTCGTGGCGGGGCGGACGGTCGGCGAGATCGTCGGCGAAGGGCTGTGTGTGCTGGTGGGAGTGACCCACGAGGACACAACGGACAAGGCCGCACAGCTCGCCCGGAAGTTGTGGTCGGTTCGGATCCTTGCGGGCGAGAAATCCTGCTCCGATGCGAATGCGCCACTTCTGGTCATTTCACAGTTCACCCTCTACGGGGACGCCCGCAAGGGCCGCCGCCCGACCTGGAACGCCGCGGCCCCCGGCGACGTCGCCGAGCCCCTGGTCGACGAGGTCGTGGCACAGCTCCGCGCCCTGGGCGCCCACGTGGAGACGGGCCGGTTCGGAGCGGAGATGCGCGTCTCGCTCACGAACGACGGCCCGTTCACGGTACTGATCGAGGTCTGAGGCGAAGAAGGGCGGAAAAGGACCTCTACGGCTCTACGGCTCCACAGTTCTACGGCTCTACGACGACTTCCTGCGCCGCGGCCGTGTTCCCCGCCATCAGCTCCGCGTCCACCGGCACGTTGCGCTTGACCAGCGCGAGGGCGATCGGCCCCAGCTCGTGGTGGCGGGCCGAAGTGGTGACGAAGCCGAGCTGACGGCCCTCCTCGCCGTCCGCCGCGAGCCGCACCGGCGTACCGGGCGGCGGCAGCAGGACCTCGCTGCCGTCCAGGTGCAGGAAG
This sequence comes from Streptomyces enissocaesilis, assembly GCF_039533765.1. Lineage (NCBI taxonomy): Bacteria > Bacillati > Actinomycetota > Actinomycetes > Kitasatosporales > Streptomycetaceae > Streptomyces > Streptomyces enissocaesilis. The sequence continues at coordinate 81,339 of NZ_BAAAUD010000049.1, forward strand.
ACCAGGCGCCGCGGCGGCTTCCCCAGGTTCTGGACCCGGGCGACGGTCTCCTGGCCCCGGTAGCAGCCCTTCTGGAGGTGTACGGCGCTGCCGATCCAGCCCAGCTCGTGCGGGATGGTGCGGTGGTCGGTCTCGAATCCCAGCCGGGGCCGGTGCGCCTCGACGCGCAGCGCCTCGTACGCCAGGATGCCGGCCGCCGGACCGTGGGCCCCGGCGTACGCCTCCAGCCCGCCCCGCGGCAGGAAGAGGTCCCGGCCGTGCGGAGTCTGCCGTACCGCCACCCCCTCGGGCACGTCGGCGATGGAGCCGGCCGGGAGGTGGACGACCGCGAAGTCCTCGGTGCGGTCGGCGGTCTCCACCCGGTAGAAGAACTTCATCGACTCCAGGTACGCGAGGAGATCGCCCTGCGTACCCGGCTCGACGTGCATCCACACCGTCTCGCCGTCGTCGACGAGGTACATCGCGTGCTCGACGTGGCCGTGCGCGGTGAGGATCAGCGCCTCGGTGGCCCGGCCGGCCGGGAGATCGCTGACGTGCTGCGTGAGCAGGAGGTGCAGCCAGCCCAGCCGGTCGTCCCCGGTGACGGTGACGACGCCGCGGTGGGACAGGTCGACGAAACCGGTGCCGCCGGCGAGCGCGCGCTGCTCGCGGAACAGGTCTCCGTAGTGCGCGGCGACGCCTTCGTCACGCCCTTCGGCGGGTACGGCGCCGGGCAGGGACAACAAGGGGCTGGTCGGTGAGTGTCGCAGCATGCGGGCCAGCCTACGACTCGGTGGCCGCGGCCTGTGCGGCGCACTTCTCGCAACGCCCGAAGATCGCGAAGTGCTTCATGTCCGTCTCGAAGCCGAACGTCTCGCGCAGCTTGGCGGTGAAGTCGGCGGCGATCCCGATGTCGGCCTCGATCACGTTCGTACAGTCGCGGCACACCAGGTGGATGTGGTGGTGGCGGTCCGCCAGGTGGTACGTCGGGGCCCCGTGCCCCAGATGCGCGTGGCTGACCAGACCCAGCTCCTCCAGGAGCTCCAGGGTCCGGTACACCGTGGAGATGTTCACGCCGGACGCGGTTTTGCGCACCTCGACGAGGATGTCGTCGGGCGTCGCGTGCTCCAGGGCGTCCACGGCCTCCAGGACGAGCTGGCGCTGGGGCGTCAGCCGGTAGCCGCGCTGCCGCAGGTCGCTTTTCCAGTCGGTGCTCACCACGTGCCCAGTGTAGGCAACGCGGCGGGCAACCGACCGTCCGTCGTTCTGTCCTGCCCCTGGGAATCGCCTACTTGAAGAAGGCGATTCCGTCGTCGGGCAGGTCCTTGAGGTCCTTCGCCCACTCCCTCGGGTCGACGACCTTCTTCAGGTGCGCCGACATGTAGGGGCGCAGCTCGACGTCCGGGGTCGCCTTCTCGCCGACCCACATCAGGTCGCTCTTGACGTAGCCGTAGAGGCGCTTGCCGCCGGTGTACGGCCCCGAGGCGGCGGTACGCGCCACGGCGTCCGTCACCAGGTCGATCTGCGGCTTCTGGTCCGCCAGCTCGCCGTACCAGATCTCGACGACGCCCTGGTCGCGGATCATGACGACCTCGACCTTGCGGTCCTTGTCGATGCGCCAGTAGCCGGTCTCGCTCTCCAGCGGGCGGACCTTCTTGCCCTCGCTGTCGAGCACCCAGGTGCGCGAGACGTACTCGAGGAAGTCCCGGCCGTCGTGGGAGAAGGTGACTTCCTGGCCGAAGTTGGCCTTCTCGTCACCGGGGAAGTCGAAGACGCCCGCGCCTTCCCAGTTTCCGAGGAGGAAGACGAGGGGGACGAGGTCCGGGTGGAGGTCGGACGGGATCTCGATCATGAGCTGCTCAGACGATCTGTGAGGGGAGGGGTGGGTTAGCGCTGACCCTGGTAGAGCTTCTTCACGGTCAGGCCGGCGAAGGCCAGAACACCGACGCAGACCAGAACCAGCAGGGCTTCGAAGAAAATCGTCAGCACGGGGGTGCTCCTTGCACGAGCGGTGGGCGGTACGGGGCCGGGCCCCAGCTTAGTCGGCGGGGCCCGGCACGGCCGTCCCGGGGCTTCAGCCGGGCAGCTGATTCTGGAGAATCACCGACCGGTGGAAGGGCGCACCGGGGGCGCCGCCCTTCCTGGAGCGCGTGAGCAGCGCGATCGTGTCGCCGGCCGGGACGTAGGCCGGCCGGACCTGCTCGCCGTCGTACGGCTCCTCCTCGGCGAAGAGGTACGCCCTGGTGTTCCCGACCGGGCCCGAGCTCGTCCGGCCGGGGCCGAGCTCCGGGGTGGGCGGCCCGGCGAGCGGTACGCCGCCGTCGGGGCCGACGGTGAGCACATGGTTCCTGACGCGCTCGGCGATGCCGACCGAGTGGAACCGGAGCAGGCGGACCCGGGGCGCGGGGAGCCGGCCGGCCTGGACGGTGCGGCCCGCGGCCGGCCCGCCGACGCTGCCCGGCGCCGCCGCGGCAGCGGTGATCAGGGGCGTACGGGCGCGCGACCTGAGGCGCAGGCTCCGTCCACCTGCGGCGCAGTACAGAGCCGCGAGGGGCGACCGTGGTGGTACGGCGGCGGATTACAGTTCGGACATGGCGAAGAAGCTCGTGATCAAGGTGACCGCCGGGGCCGACGCCCCCGAGCGGTGTTCGCAGGCGTTCACGGTGGCGGCGGTGGCCGTGGCCAGCGGGGTCGAGGTCTCGCTCTGGCTGACCGGCGAGTCCGCGTGGTTCGCGCTGCCGGGCCGCGCGGCGGAGTTCGAACTGCCGCACGCGGCGCCGCTGCCGGACCTGATCGAGTCGATCACGGCGGCGGGCCGGATCACGCTGTGCACGCAGTGCGCGGCGCGGCGCGAGATCACCGAGAAGGACGTGATCGAAGGCGTACGGATCGCGGGCGCCCAGGTCTTCGTCAGCGAGATCATGGCGGACGGCGTCCAGTCCCTCGTCTACTGAGAGCGGCGTTTCCTGCCGTCCAGCTCGTCCCACCACTCGTCGGACTTCGGGTCTCCCGACGGATCGTCCCACCAGCGGTCCTCCGGCCCCCGCCGGTTGGCGACCACCGCCGCGACCGGCGGAATGACCATGGCGACGAAGCACATCCCCACGGCCACCGGCACGGACCACAGCCGCACGAGGGACCAGGCGGAGACGAAGAGGACGATGCATCCGCCCATCAGCAGGAGATAAGCGTGACGGCGCCGCGCGTACATACCTCCACGGTACGACCGAAGGGCCGCACCCCGACCAGTGGCGTCCAACCTCCCCTGGGGTGCGGCCCTTCGGCCGGCAGTGAGGACCGTCGTCACACGGCGATCGCGACCTCGGCGAGGCCACCCGTCCGGGCGACGACCGTACGGTCGGCCGTGCCGCCCGGGACCAGCGCGCGCACGGTCCAGGTGCCCTCGGCCGCGTAGAAGCGGAACTGGCCCGTGGCCGAGGTCGGGACCTCTGCGGTGAACTCGCCGGTCGAGTCCAGGAGGCGGACGTAACCGGTGACGGGCTCGCCGTCGCGGGTCACGCTGCCCTGGATGGTGGTCTCACCGGGCTTGATCGTCGAGGCGTCGGGGCCGCCGGCCTTTGCTCCACACATGTTGAAATCCGTCCTTCGAGTCGCAGGCGATGAGGGGTTACTTGTTGGCGCCGAGCTCGATCGGCACGCCGACCAGCGAGCCGTACTCGGTCCACGAGCCGTCGTAGTTCTTGACGTTGTCGACACCGAGCAGCTCGTGCAGGACGAACCAGGTCAGGGCCGAGCGCTCACCGATGCGGCAGTACGCGATGGTGTCCTTCGCGAGGTCGACCTGCTCGGCCTCGTACAGGGCCTTCAGCTCTTCGTCGGACTTGAAGGTGCCGTCGTCGTTGGCGTTCTTCGACCACGGGATGTTGCGGGCGGACGGGACGTGGCCCGGGCGCTGCGACTGCTCCTGCGGGAGGTGGGCGGGGGCGAGCAGCTTGCCGCTGAACTCGTCGGGCGAGCGCACGTCGACGAGGTTCTGGCTGTCGATCGCGGCCACGACGTCGTCGCGGAAGGCGCGGATCGAGGTGTCCTGCGGCTTGGCCTCGTACTGCGTGGCCGGGCGCTGGGGGACCTCGGCGACCAGGTCGCGGGAGTCGAGCTCCCACTTCTTGCGGCCGCCGTCGAGGAGGCGGACGTCCTGGTGGCCGTAGAGCTTGAAGTACCAGAAGGCGTACGACGCGAACCAGTTGTTGTTGCCGCCGTAGAGGACGACCGTGGTGTCGTTCGCGATGCCCTTCTCGGACAGGAGCTTCTCGAAGCCGGCCTGGTCGACGAAGTCGCGGCGGACCGGGTCCTGGAGGTCCTTGGTCCAGTCGATGCGGATCGCGTTGCGGATGTGGTTCTTCTCGTACGCGGAGGTGTCTTCGTCGACCTCGACGATGGCGACCTTCGGGTCGTCGATGTGGGCCTCGACCCAGTCTGCGTCTACCAGGACATCGCTGCGGCTCATGCTGTTCTCCTCCGGGGCAGGTGCGGCGGTTGTGCGCGAGGGGCGTGTGCGGGTACGCCGGTACGCGGAACGGGACGGCGTACGACCGCACGGGGGGCCGGCCCTGACTTCGACTGCACCGGTTCGGTAGGTCGGAGGGCCGGGGGGGGAAGGCGGGTGGCCAGGGGCTGCTGCGGCCGGAACCCGCTCAGACAGTGCGACAGAGCATGGCGGCGACGCGGCACAGGTCTACTGCCCGCCGCTTCGTGAGGTCCGCCTGTCGCTGCTGCATGGGACCGATCGTAGGGACGTCACGACCGGCATGTCACCGGCGTGTCGGATAGTGAGACACGATCGTCCGCGATGTGGGACAGGAAGAGGGGCGGGGCCGCCGTCCCGGGCGCCCGCCCGGTCCGCGTCCGTCCGCTTCCTGAGGGGCGGACGCGGGTGTCTCACTATCCGGCGAGGGCCACGTCCGTGCCGGTGACGGAGATCTTCGCCCCGTCCTCCGTCGCTTCGACCTTCTCGAGTGCGATGCCTTCGGGCAGCCCGCTGACCTGCCGGTCGAAGTCGGTCCTCTCGCGGATCATCCCCTCCAGCCCCGGGATGCCCTCGCCGGGCACCTCGTCCGCCCGCACCCGGATCGTGTCGCCGTCGACCAGACTCACGCTGGACAGCACACTGCGCGTGATCTTGCGGCCGAGGATCTCGGCGGAGCCGGTGACCTTCACCTTGCCGTTGCCGCCGTAGGAGAGGGAGACATCGTCCTCGGCGGCCTCGGACAGGTCCTCGTACGAGATGAGGGCCCGGCCGGTGGCGCGGTCCGCCGTCGCGCCGGAGAAGCCGGTGACGCTGCCCCGCACCCGCACGTCGTGGAGCTCGGCGGTCATCTCGCCGATCCGGAGCCGGTGGCCGGCGGCGCTCGCCTCGATGTCCTTGAGGGTGACGTCGACCCGGTCGAAACGCTTGGCGGCGACCTGGGTCAGGAAGGGAAATCCCTTGATGGACACGTCGGGCGCGGCGGTCAGGCCCTGCCGGCTCTGGACGCGCTTCGCGACCTCGGACTCGGCCATGTTGACCGCCAGGCGGTCCAGGGCCACGAAGATGCCGCCGAGGACCACGGCGACGACCAGCAGTATTCGCAACGCACGCATTGTTTACGGATCCCCCGAGTCGCCCGGCCCGCCCTTGACGATCACGAGCGTACTGCCAAGTAGCGTAAGGATCAGGTGATGACCCGGCCGATCAGATACACGGCGGGAGCGGCGGCGGTCAGGGGCAGGGCCACTCCGGCCGTCATGTGGACGAACCGGGACGGGTAGTCGTAGCTGGCCACGCGCAGACCGATCAGCGCGCACGCTCCGGCCGCGAACCCGAGCAGGGCGCCCCCGGCGCCCACGTCCGCCGTCCCGCCGGCCGCGATCCCGGCGCCGGTGGCGGCGAGCAGCGCGACGACGACCGACACGACGCCGGACAGCGGCAGCGCGCGGGTCAGTGCGGCGACGGCGACGGCCACGCCGCCGGCGGTCACGGCCTCGGGGGCCGCCGCGAGGTGGCCCGCGGCGAGTACGGCGAGGGCGGCCGAGGTGATGGTGGCCGTCAGGCCGTACATCCGCTCGTCGGCGGGGGCGCGGTTGCGCAGCTGGAGTACGAGCGCGAGCAGCACCCAGACACCGAGCGTGCCGATGATCGCGGTGGGCGCGTGCTCGGCGTCGACGGCCAGCAGCACGACGTCGGCGGTGACGCCGCCGAGGAAGGCGAGCGCGATGCCCTGGCGGGCGGGCCACATGCCGTTGAGCCGGAACCAGCCGGCCGCGGTGACGGCCTGGAGCAGCACGAGCGGCACGAGCAGGGCGTACGGGCCGACGGCCGCCGCGCCGGCGAGCAACAGCGAGAGCCCGGCGGTCAGGGCGGCCGGCTGCATGCCGGGCGCGATGACGGGCGACCGGCCTTCGGCGCGGGCGCGCTGGGCGGCGGTGAGCGGGGCCTCTCCCGTCCGGGCGGAACCGGGAGCCCGGGAAGCCTGGGGACGTGCGTTGCCCAGGGTGGTGGGCGCGCTGTACGCCGCGTGACCGGTGGAGGGGGACGCGGCAGCGGGGGCCGCGGGCGCCGGGGCGGGCTCGTACGCCGCCGGGGCCTGCGGGTAGGGGTCGTAGGCGCCCGGGGCCTGCGGGTACGGGTCGTAGGCGTCCGGGGCCCCGGACGGCGGGGCGTACGCGCCGTTGTGGGACGACGGGTCCGAGGGGCGGGACGGCTGGGACGGGTACGCCGGGTACGCCGTGTCGGCCGCGGACTGTTCCTGCGGCCGGTACGGCTGCTGGACCGGCTGGTACTGGGTGTCCCAGGTCGGCCCCTCCCACGTCTGGGTGTAGGGCTCCTGCGCGGACGGGTGCGGTTCCTGGTGCCCGTCGCGTCCGTCGTGTCCGTCGTGTCCGTCGTACGGATACGGGTACGGCTGCTGGTTGCTCATGGTGTGGGGGTCATCCTCCTGCGAACGGCGGGAGCACCTCGACCGTGCCGCCCTCGGCCAGCCGTACGGTCTCATGAGGGCGGGTACCGACGGGATCCCCGTCGATGAGGAACGAACACCGCTGGAGTACGCGCGTCAGCTCCCCGGGGTGCCGGTCGCGCACCGCGTCCAGCGCCTCGGCGAGCGTCCCGGCCGCGTACGGCTCCTCGGCGGTCCCGGCCGCGGCCTTGGCCGCGGCCCAGTAGCGGATGGTGCCCGCTGCCATAACGGCGCTCCTTTCGTCGGCTTCCATGATGGGCTATGCCGCCACCGGCCAGGCGCCGATGCCGGTGAGGAGTGTCTCCTCGGCCGCGTTCCCGGCGTGGACCACGCCGGGAACGACCCACAGTTCGCTCCCGTCGGCCGCCGCCGCGAGCGCCCCGGGCGGTCCGGCGGAGGGGCCCCTCCCCTGCTCTCAGGGCCATGGGGGGCGTACGGGTCGCGGTCGCCGTGCACGACCGGCGGCGGCGTCCCGCCCAGCCCGGCCGCCGCCCCGACCGGCGGGAGCGCCACCGCGTCCCGGCCCTGGTCGTGGCTGCGGGTGCGGAGCCCGCCCCGCCCGACGAGCCGCCCGGCGGGGCGGGTGACCACCCGGTGCAGCCGCCCCATCGGGGCCGTGCCCCGGCAGTACCAGCGGGCGGGGGCGCTGACGGCCGCCACCGCGTCGGCGTGCGCGGACCCGTGCGCGGCTGTGTTCGCTTCTGTGCGCCCCCCGTGCGGGAAGCCGCTCCCGTCCCCGTGCAGCGCCGTGTGCCGGACGGCCACCGAACCCGCCCTCCCCCACGGCCTTCGGCGTGGGAGGTGACCCCGGAAGCCCGCCGTGGCCGCCCGCCCGTGCCCGGGCGGGCGCGTCCGGCGGACCGCCGCCGCCGGGTCGAGGGCCTCGCGGTCGACGGCCGTGGAGCGTCCGCCGGAGCCTCCGTGGCCCCGGGACGAGAACGTGATCACGGCCGTGTACTGCCGGAACACCCGGGCGGCGCGCCGCACCGCGGGCCGGCCCGGGGAGCCCGTGAAGCCGTGCGCGACGACGATGCCGGGCCGTCGGTCCCGCCGCCCTGCGACGGCTCGTACAGCGCCCCGGTCCGCCCTCCGTCGTCCGCCCGCGGGACCGCGCGCCGGGCCCCGCGCGTGATCGAGGGAACAGGTGATCTGCGGGACTGACCCTCCGGCACGGAACTCATGTGAGCTATTGTGCTGGGCATAGGACCTGGGCAACGTTGCCCCCGGGTCCTTTTGTGTTTTCTGACCGTTGTTACGGACAGATGACGCGGTGCGGTTCCAGGGCGCGGAACCGCACCGCACGAAGTACGCGTACGAAGCAGTGCCGCATACTCCCCCACGCCTTGAGGGCGCGGGTGGGACCCCCTCCGCAGGGACCGAGGAGGAACCGACGTAATGGGCGAGCGAACCGTGCATGATCGGACGACCCGGGCAGGTGGCCGACGATGAGTTCTCTGCTGCTCCTGACCAATGCCCTCCAGCCGTCGACGGAGGTGCTCCCCGCCCTCGGCCTGCTTCTGCACAGTGTGCGGGTGGCCCCCGCCGAGGGCCCGGCTCTCGTCGACACCCCCGGTGCCGACGTCATACTGATCGACGGCCGCCGCGACCTCCCGCAGGTCAGGTCGCTGTGCCAGCTGCTGCGGTCCACCGGACCCGGCTGTCCGCTGATCCTCGTCGTGACGGAGGGCGGCCTGGCGGCCGTCACCGCCGACTGGGGCATCGACGACGTACTGCTCGACACCGCGGGCCCGGCCGAGGTCGAGGCGCGGCTGCGGCTCGCGACGGGCCGCCGGCAGATCACCTCCGACGACTCCCCGATGGAGATCCGCAACGGCGACCTGTCGGTCGACGAGGCGACGTACAGCGCGAAGCTGAAGGGACGGGTCCTGGACCTGACCTTCAAGGAGTTCGAGCTGCTGAAGTACCTGGCGCAGCACCCCGGCCGGGTCTTCACGCGCGCCCAGCTCCTCCAGGAGGTGTGGGGCTACGACTACTTCGGCGGTACGCGCACGGTCGACGTGCACGTACGGCGGCTGCGCGCGAAGCTCGGCCCCGAGCACGAGTCGCTGATCGGGACCGTACGCAACGTGGGCTACCGCTTCGTGACCCCCGAGAAGGTCGAGCGCGCGGCCGAGGAGGTCCGGGCCAAGGCCGGGCAGAAAACGGCGCCCGAGGCCGTCACCCGTGCGGCGGACACCGCCGCGGACACCGCCCCCCGGGAGGAAGCCGCCGTACGGCCTGCCCGGCGGTAGGTCACCCCGCGTAGACTGCCGCGCGTGGCCAAGGTGACGCGGGACGATGTGGCGCGACTGGCGGGGACTTCGACCGCGGTCGTCAGTTACGTCATCAACAACGGACCCCGGCCGGTCGCCCCGGCCACGCGCGAGCGTGTCCTCGCCGCGATCAAGGAGCTCGGCTACCGGCCGGACCGGGTCGCGCAGGCCATGGCGTCCCGCCGCACCGACCTCATAGGCATGATCGTCCCCGACGCGCGGCAGCCGTTCTTCGCCGAGATGGCGCACGCGGTCGAACAGGCCGCCGCCGACCGCGGGAAGATGGTCCTCGTCGGCAACTCCGACTACCGCGACGAGCGCGAGGTCCACTATCTGCGGGCCTTCCTCGGCATGCGGGTCTCCGGTCTGATCCTGGTCAGCCAGGGCCCGAGCGAGTGGGCGGCCGCCGAGATCGAGGCGTGGGACGCGCGGGTGGTACTGCTGCACGAGCGGCCCGAGACGATCGACGACGTGGCGGTCGTCACGGACAACATCGGCGGTGCGCAGCTCGCCACCCGCCACCTCCTGGAGCACGGTCACCCCTACGTCGCCTGCCTGGGCGGCATGGAGTCGACACCGATGGTCGGCGACCCGGTGGCCGACCACGTCGTGGGCTGGCGGCGGGCGATGCGCGAGTCGGGGCGGTCCACCGAGGGCCGCCTCTTCCAGGCCCCGTACAACAGGTACGACGCCTACCAGGTCGCCCTGGGGCTGCTCGCGGGGCCGGACCGGCCGCCCGCGATCTTCTGCTCCACGGACGACCAGGCGATCGGCGTGCTGCGGGCCGCGCGGGAGCTGCGCATCGACGTACCGGGCGAGCTGGCGGTGGCCGCCTTCGACGACGTGAAGGAAGCGGCGCTCACCGATCCGCCGCTGACGACGGTGTACTCCGACCGGCCGGCGATGGCGCGGGCGGCGGTGGACCTGGTGCTGGACGACGCGCTGCGGGTGGCGGGGTCGCGGCGCGAGCGGCTGAAACAGTTCCCGTCGGCGCTGGTGGTACGGCGCTCCTGCGGCTGCCCGGCGACGTAACCCCTCTTCGTCCGGGGCACACGCACTTCTGCCGGGCTTCTCAGCGGCTCCTCAGACCGTTCTCATACGCACTGGCCAAGCTCGGGGGCATGACCGAAAGCCCCCGCCGCAGCGGCGAGCACCCCGAGCCCGAGCAGCAGCCCTCCTCCTCCTCGTACGACTCGCACGGTGCCGCGTACCCGCCGCCGCCGGCGTACGCACCTCCGGTGGCCGCGCCCCGGCGGGCGCGGCGGCCGGTCGCCCTCCTCGCCGCCGTCGCGGTCGCCGCCGCGGCGATCGGCGGCGCGACGGCGGTCTTCGCCGAGCGCCTCACCGCCACGGACACCGCCACCGGCGGCAACGGCGTCTCCGGCACGACCGTCTCGCGGAGCAGCAGGGGCACCGTCTCCGGCGTCGCGCAGGCCGTGAGCCCGAGCATCGTGGAGATCAGCGCGACGTCGGCCTCCGGCGCCTCCACCGGCTCCGGCGTGGTGATCACCGCCGACGGCGAGATCATCACGAACAACCACGTCGTCTCGGGCGCCTCGTCGGTCGAGGTCGAGCTGGACGACGGCAGGACGTACACCGCCGATGTCGTCGGCTCCGACCCGGACAAGGACCTCGCGCTGATCAGGCTCCGGGGCGCGAGCGGCCTGAAGGCGGCGGCGCTCGGGGACTCCGAGGACGTCGAGGTCGGCGACGAGGTGGTGGCGATCGGCTCGCCCGAGGGCCTGACCGGGACGGTGACCAGCGGAATCGTCTCGGCGCTGGACCGGGACGTGACCGTGTCGAAGGACGGGAACCCGGGCCAGGAACAGCAGGGGCAGCAGGGGGAGGGCGGCGGACCGTGGCCGTTCGAGTTCGGCGGGCAGCGGTTCAACGGCGACACCGGTTCGTCGAAGACGACGTACAAGGCGATCCAGACCGACGCCTCCCTCAACCCCGGCAACTCCGGCGGCGCCCTCATCACCATGGACGGCGAGATCATCGGCATCAACTCCGCGATGTACGCCCCGAGCGGAGCCAGTGGTTCCGCTTCAGGCAGCGTCGGCCTCGGCTTCGCCATCCCCGTCGACACGGTCAAGGCCGACCTGGACGGGCTCCGCGCCGGGGGCGACAGCTGACGTCCGTACCGTGTGAGGTTGAAGGCGACGTACGCCGCCACGCAGCGACCGATCCCGAGGAAGACCGATGAACACCCCCGCCGAGCGCATCCTGATCGTCGACGACGAGCCCGCCGTGCGCGAGGCGCTCCAGCGCAGTCTCGCCTTCGAGGGGTACGGGACGGAGGTCGCCGTCGACGGCGTCGACGCGCTCGCCAAGGTGGCGTCGTACGCACCGGACCTGATCGTCCTCGACATCCAGATGCCCCGCATGGACGGTCTGACCGCGGCCCGCCGCATCCGCTCGTCCGGCGACACGCTGCCCATCCTGATGCTCACCGCCCGCGACACGGTCGGCGACCGCGTGACCGGGCTCGACGCGGGCGCCGACGACTACCTGGTGAAGCCGTTCGAGCTGGACGAGCTGTTCGCCCGCATCAGGGCGCTGCTGAGGCGCAGTGCGTACGCCGCCGGGGCAGCGGCCGGCGAGGAGGCGCCGGGGCACGTGCTGTCCTTCGCCGACCTGCGGATGGACCTCGTGACGCGCGAGGTGACGCGGGGCGGCCGGCCGGTGGAGCTGACCCGCACCGAGTTCACGCTGCTGGAGATGTTCCTCGCGCACCCGCGCCAGGTGCTGACGCGCGAGCAGATCCTCAAGGCGGTGTGGGGCTTCGACTTCGAACCCAGCTCGAACTCCCTGGACGTGTACGTGATGTACCTGCGCCGCAAGACGGAGGCGGGCGGCGAGCCGCGCCTGGTGCACACGGTGCGGGGGGTCGGGTACGTGCTGCGGGGCGGTGAGGCGTGAGCGGTACCCCCGCGCCGGCCCCGGCGTCACCGCGCAGGTTCCGCCCGTCGGCGCTGCGGTCCCGGCTGGCGCTGCTGACGGCCACGGCGGTGGCGGTCGCGGTGGCGGCGGTCGCGGCGGCGTGCTGGTTCGTGACGAAGGCCCAGCTCCAGGAGCAGATGGACGACTCGCTGCGCGACGCGAAGTTCGACGGGAAGGCGACCGGAGACCTGCTGGCGTCCTGCCTGAGCGGCGGAGCCCTGCCGGCCCCGGTGTTCCCCGGCGAGTACTCCGTGCAGATCGTGGCGGCGTCGGGCCGGACCTGTACCGCCCCGGGCTCCTCACCGATCCCCGCGCAGCGTGACGACATCGCCGTGGCGAGCGGGCCGCGGGACGACGCGCTGCACACGACGGCCGACGGGTCCGGCACCCGGATGCGTGTCCACACCCGGCCGCTCGGCGGCATCGGCGGCGCCGGCCCCGCCGCCGAACGGTTCGCGCTCTCCGTGGCCCGCCCGGTGAGCGAGATCGACGAGCCGCTCGGCTCCCTCGCCTGGGTACTGCTCACGGTGTCCGGGATCGGTGTCGTCGGCGCCGGCGCCGCCGGCCTCTGGGTCGCCCGCGCGGGCCTGCGCCCCGTCGACAAGCTCACCGGCGCCGTCGAGCACGTGGCGCGCACGGAGGACCTGACCGTACGCATCCCGGTCGAGGGCGAGGACGAGATCGCCCGCCTCTCCCGCTCCTTCAACGCCATGGCCACCGCCCTCGCCTCCTCCCGCGACCGCCAGGCTCAGCTGATCGCCGACGCGGGCCACGAGCTGCGGACCCCGCTCACCTCCCTGCGTACGAATGTGGAGCTGCTGGCCCGCAGCGACGAGACGGGACGGGCCATCCCGGACGCCGACCGGGCCGCGCTCATGGCGTCCGTGAAGGCGCAGATGACCGAACTGGCTTCGCTGATCGGCGACTTGCAGGAGCTCGCGCGGCCCGACACGGCCGACCGGGGCAGCCCGCCGGGGATCGTCGCGCTGCACGAGATCGCGGCCGCCGCGCTGGAGCGCGCCCGGCTGCGCGGCCCCGGGCTGACGATCGGGGCGGACCTCTCCCCCTGGTACGTACGGGCCGAGCCGGCGGCGCTGGAGCGGGCGCTGGTCAACGTCCTGGACAACGCGGTGAAGTTCAGCCCGCCGGGCGGCGCGGTCGACGTGGCCCTGGACCGGCACGGCGAGCTGACGGTGCGCGACCACGGCCCCGGCATCCCGGACGCCGAACTCCCGCACGTCTTCGAACGCTTCTGGCGCTCGCCGTCCGCCCGGTCCCTGCCGGGTTCGGGGCTCGGCCTGTCCATCGTGGCCCGTACGGTCCGGCAGGCGGGCGGCACGGTCGTGCTGCGGCGCCCGGCGGACGGGGGCGGCGGCACGGAGGCCCTGATCAGGCTGCCGGGCGCACCGGCGCCGCCGCCCGGCACCGCCTAGTCCTCCGCGGGAAGCGTCCTCGCGGCGCCGTCCGGCCCCGGTGACAGCACTGCGGGGCGGCACCCGGCCCGGGTGCCGCCCCGCTGGGCCGCCTGAGCCCGGTGACTACCCGACGATCGTGATCCGGTCGGCCGCCGGCGGGGCGATGGGGGCCGTCGCGCTGGAGTTCTTCGCCAGGTAGGCGTTGAAGACGTCCAGGTCGGAGGCGCCGACCAGCTTGTTCCTGTGCTCCTTGAAGACCGGGAAGCCGTCGCCGCCGCCCGCGAGGAACTCGTTCATCGCGACGCGGTACGTCTTCGCCGGGTCGAGCGGGGTGCCGTTCAGCTTCACCGAGGAGACATCGACGCGGGCGGCGCCCGTCTTCGTCATGTCCAGGGTGTACGTGAAGCCCTTCGACACCTGGAGTATCTTCGGCGACGCCTCGTTGCCGCCGCTGACCTGCTGCTGGAGCGCGGTGATCAGCTGGGCGCCGGTCAGGTCGACGACGTTCATCATGTTGGTGAACGGCTGGACGGTGAACGCCTCGCCGTACGTCACGACGCCGTCGCCCTCCTTGTCGCTCGCCTTGAAGACGAGGTCGGAGCGGATGCCGCCGGGGTTCATGAAGGCGATCTGCGCGCCGCCCCTGTCGGCCGGGGCCAGGCCCTCCAGCTGCGCGTCCGCGATCAGGTCGCCGAGCGGCTTCTCGGGGGCCGTGGAGCCGCGTCCGTTGATGTCGGCGGAGATGAAGCCCTGCGGCCTGCCCGCGATCGGGGCGGCCAGCGCGTTCCAGCGGCCGATGAGCGAGGTCATGTCCGGCGCCCAGATCCTGGCCTGCTCCTGGTCGCGGACGACGATGTGGTTCGCGCTCCGGACGCCCGTACGCACGATGTCCTTGGTGCGGCGGTCGTAGGTGAGCGTGGTGTCCGTGTAGAGCTTGCCGTACGAGGACGCCGAGGTGACCATGCGCGGCTTGCCCGCCGGGTCGGGGACGGTGCAGACGTACGCCTGGTGGGTGTGGCCGGTGACCAGCGCGTCGACCTCCGGCGTGATGCCCTTGGCGATGTCGACGACCGGACCGGAGATGCCGTCGCCGGCGCCCGGCGAGTCGCAGTCGTAGTCGTACGTGGAGGAGGCCGGCGAGCCGCCCTCGTGGATCAGCGCGACGATGGACTTGACGCCCTGGCGGTCGAGTTCCTTGGCGTACTTGTTGACCGTCTCGACCTCGTCGTGGAACTTCAGGCCCTTGATGCCGTTCTCGGTGACGATGTTCGGTGTGCCTTCGAGGGTCACGCCGATGAAGCCGATCCTGACACCCTTCTTCTTCCACACCGTGTACGGCTTGAGGATCGGCCTGCCGGTCTTCTCGTCCGTGACGTTCGCGGCGAGGTAGGGGAAGTCCGCGCCCTCGAACTCCTCGCCCTCCTCGAAGCAGCCCTCGACCGGGTGGCAGCCGCCGTTCTGGATGCGGGCCAGCTCGGTGGCGCCCTCGTCGAACTCGTGGTTGCCGACGGCCGACACGTCGAGGTCGAGCCGGTTCAGCGCCTCGATCGTCGGCTCGTCGTGGAAGAGCCCGGACATCAGCGGACTGGCGCCGATCATGTCGCCGCCGGCGGCGGTGACGGAGTACCGCTCGCCCTGGCGCGCCTTGCGCAGCGCGGTCGCCAGGTGCTCGATGCCACCGGCCGGGACCGCCTTCACCGTGCCGTCGGGCTGCTTCTCGTTGACCGTGCCGGCCGAGCCCGCCGGGGGCTCCAGGTTCCCGTGCAGGTCGTTGAAGGACAACAGCTGCACGTCCACGGTCCGCGAGGACTTCGGCTTGTGCTGCCCGCCGCCGGCTGCTGCCCGGTCGTGTTCCTGCGCTCCGGCCGGCATCGCCGCGACGAGGGCGCCGAGGGTGGCGAGACCGGCGGCCGAGGCGAGCACGCGCCGGGCCGCGCGGTGGGTGCGGGTGGTACGAGGGTTCGCTGACATCTGTCCCCTTGTGAGTTCAGCGTGACGGACGAACCGCAGCCTAAAGTCAACGCGCGTAGCGCAACAGGGGGTGACGGGTTACAAGCTGGTTGCCTTCGGCGGTACGTCGGCTTCTGCCCGGCCGTCGCCCGTACGGCCGGGGCCCTCCGTCACGGAGCGCGACGAGACGGCCGGGCGGGCCGGGCGGGTCCGCGCGCGGGGACGACCGGAGCGCGGCCGGGGCCGCCGGGTGCGCCCGGCGCGGGGGGCGGTGCGGCCGATCGACGGGGACCGGATCCGTTCGACGCCCTGTCGCACCGGCGTCGCCGTACGCTCGTACCCATGACGACTGACCCCGCCACCCCCGCCTTCCTCAGGAAGATCCAGACCCTCGACGCGCTCACCGAGGAGCAGGCCCGGGAGGTCCTGGCGCTCCTCGACGAGGCCGCCCGCGCGGACGGCGTGCAGGCCGTCTCCGAGCAGGGCCGGCTCCAGCTGCGCGGCGGACACCGGGAAGGCGTCCGGCACTTCCTGCTGTACGTCGGCGAGGGGCCCCTCCTCGGATACGCGCAGCTGGAGGACACCGACCCCGTCGAGGCACCGGCCGCCGAGCTGGTCGTACACCCCGCGCACCGCGGCACCGGGCACGGCCGCACGCTCGGGACGGCCGTGCTGGACGCGTCGGGCAAGCGGCTGCGGGTCTGGGCGCACGGCGGGAAGTCGGCGGCGCGCCACCTCGCCCAGGTCCTCGGGCTCACCCTCTTCCGCGAACTGCGCCAGATGCGGCGGCCCTTGAGCCCGCTGGACATCCCCGAGCCGGTGTACCCGGCGGGGGTCGAGGTCCGCGCCTTCGTGCCGGGGCAGGACGACGCCGCCTGGCTCGCCGTGAACGCGGCGGCGTTCGCCCACCACCCCGAGCAGGGTGGCATGACGCAGCGCGACCTGGACGACCGCAAGGCCGAGCCGTGGTTCGACCCGAAGGGCTTCTTCCTGGCCGAGCGGGACGGCGAACTCGTCGGTTTCCACTGGACGAAGACGCACGCCGAGGAGCAGCTCGGCGAGGTCTACGTCCTCGGCATCCGCCCCGACGCGCAGGGCGGCGGCCTCGGCAAGGCCCTGACCGCGACCGGTCTGCGGCACCTGGCGGCGCAGGGGCTGCCGACCGCGATGCTGTACGTCGACGCGGACAACACGGCGGCGGTGACGGTGTACGAGCGGATCGGTTTCACCACGCACGAGACGGACCTGATGTACCGCACGGAGTCGTAAGGACGGGAACGGCCAAGGGGGCGGCGCCGGTTGACACCGCCCCCTCAGCCTGCGGTGGAGCCTGCTTCCGGTGCGTACGGTCACCGGACCCGGCGAGCACTTCAGGGGCCGGGGCGTGCCCGTGGACGCCTTCATGACGGACACGGGGACGCAGAACGCCGCCGGCGACCGCTTCGTGCTCCGCCAGTGCCTCCCGGACAAGATGCCGGGCGCGCACTGCCCCACCGGCCTCGAGGGCACCGACTGGTACGTGGACTTCCACCCGTACACGCCCTTCTGGTACGTCCGGCCGATCGAGACCGGCATCGTGCCGGCCCTCGCCGCCGCGGCCGTCCACGCCGCCTTCCGGGTACTGCGCCACCGCGCGGCCCGAGCAGACCGGCGGGACGCCGGGGCCCGGGGAAACGCCCCCCGGGCCCCGGTGGTCGCATCCTGCATGTCATGTCTCCGTTACCGCACATTCAGACACGCTTGCGACCCTCACGGAATGCAGCCCGCCGTGCCACCCTCCCCGAACGGGAGATCTCCCCGCACATCACCCCTCTTCGGCGCGCCCGGGGGCCCTCACACGCGGAACAATGGGTTCATGAGCCAGCAGCCGAGCGCCGATGTCCCTGTCCAGCATGCTCAGCCGTCCGTCGGAGCCATCGCCGCGCACCGCCCGCACACCCTGGCCGGGTCGCCGGTGACCAACCTGGACCCCGACATCGACGCGGATCCGGACGCGTACGTGGAGGACGCCGAGGCGGACACCGAGCTGCCGCAGGGCCGTTTCCTCGACCGGGAGCGCAGCTGGCTGGCGTTCAACGAGCGGGTGCTCGAACTCGCCGAGGACCCGGCCACCCCGCTCCTCGAACGAGCGAACTTCCTCGCCATCTTCGCCTCGAACCTGGACGAGTTCTTCATGGTCCGCGTCGCCGGCCTGAAGCGCCGCATCGCGACCGGTGTCGCCACCCGGTCCGCGTCCGGCCTCCAGCCCCGCGAGGTCCTGGAGCTGATCTGGACCCGCTCGCGCGAACTCATGGCCCGGCACGCCGCCTGCTTCCAGCAGGACATCTGCCCCGCCCTCGCCGACGAGGGCGTGCACCTCATCCGCTGGCCCGACCTGACCGAGAAGGAGCAGGCGCGCCTGTTCACGCTCTTCCGGCAGCAGATCTTCCCGGTCCTCACCCCGCTCGCGGTGGACCCCGCGCACCCCTTCCCGTACATCTCGGGGCTCTCCCTGAACCTCGCGGTCGTCGTGCGCAACCCGGTCAGCGGCCACCGCCACTTCGCGCGCGTCAAGGTGCCGCCGCTGCTGTCCCGCTTCCTGGAGGCGTCGCCGCAGCGGTACGTACCCCTGGAGGACGTCATCGCCGCGCACCTCGAAGAGCTCTTCCCGGGGATGGAGGTCCTGGCCCACCACATGTTCCGGGTGACGCGGAACGAGGACCTGGAGGTCGAGGAGGACGACACCGAGAACCTCCTCCAGGCCCTGGAGAAGGAGCTCATGCGGCGCCGCTTCGGCCCGCCGGTGCGGCTCGAGGTCGAGGAGTCCATCGACCCGTACGTCCTGGACCTCCTCGTCCGCGAGCTGAAGATGTCGGACGCCGAGGTGTACCCGCTGCCCGGCCCGCTCGACCTGACCGGCCTGTTCGGGATCGCGGCGCTGGACCGGCCGGAGCTGAAGTTCCCGAAGTACATCGCGGGCACGCACCGCGACCTCGCCGAGGTCGAGTCGGCGTCCGCGCCGGACGTGTTCGCGGCGCTGCGCGAGCGCGACGTCCTGCTGCACCACCCGTACGACTCCTTCTCCACCTCCGTGCAGGCGTTCCTGGAGCAGGCGGCGGCCGACCCGGACGTGCTGGCGATCAAGCAGACGCTGTACCGGACGTCGGGCGACTCGCCGATAGTGGACGCCCTGATCGACGCCGCCGAGTCCGGCAAGCAGGTCCTGGTCCTCGTCGAGATCAAGGCCCGCTTCGACGAGCAGGCCAACATCAAGTGGGCGCGCAAGCTGGAGGAGTCCGGCTGCCACGTCGTGTACGGGTTCGTCGGCCTCAAGACCCACTGCAAGCTCTCCCTGGTGGTCCGCCAGGAGGGCGAGACCCTGCGCCGCTACTCGCACGTCGGTACGGGCAACTACCACCCCAAGACGGCCCGCCTCTACGAGGACCTCGGCCTGCTCACCGCCGACCCGCAGGTCGGCGCGGACCTCTCCGACCTCTTCAACCGGCTCTCCGGCTACTCGCGCCGCGAGACGTACCGCCGGCTGCTCGTCGCGCCCAAGTCCCTGCGGGACGGCCTGGTCGCCCGGATCAACAAGGAGGCCGCGCACCACCAGGCGGGGCGTCCGGCGTACGTCCGGATCAAGGTCAACTCGATGGTCGACGAGGCGGTCATCGACGCCTGCTACCGGGCGGCGAAGGCGGGCGTGCCGGTCGACATCTGGGTGCGCGGGATCTGCGCGATACGCCCCGGAGTCGCCGGCCTCTCGGAGAACATCCGGGTCCGGTCCATACTCGGCCGTTTCCTCGAACACTCGCGGCTCTTCGCCTTCGGCAACGGCGGCGAGCCCGAAGTCTGGTTCGGCAGCGCCGACATGATGCACCGCAACCTCGACCGCCGCATCGAGGCACTGGTCCGGGTCACCGACCCGGCCCACCGCGCGACCCTGAGCCGGCTGCTGGAAACCGGCATGTCCGACACCACGTCCTCCTGGCACCTCGGCCCCGACGGCAACTGGACGCGGCACGCGACGGACGCCGAGGGACAGCCGCTGCGGCACGTACAGGAAATGCTCATAGAGGCCCGGAGGCGCCGGCGTGCAACACCGTGACACCGCATCCCGAACCCGCCCCCGGCCGGACACCGGCCCCGGCCTTCCGCCGGCGGGGGGCGAGGCGCTGCCCCCCGAGGACCTGTCCAGCCGGCTGCGCGCGCAGGAGCTCCAGGCCGGTGACCTCCTGGCCCGCGACCTCCTGGCTCCGTACCTCCACTCCCTGGCCGCGGACTTCCTGCGCTCCCTGCGCCTGCACCGCGAGAGCGGCCAGGACCCGCAGGGGGCGGCGGAGGCGGCCGAGGCGACCCGCGCGCTGCGCGGCGCGGCGCGCCGGATCAGCGGGACACTGCACACGTTCCGGCCCCTGACCGACACGGGGTGGGCGGACACCCTGCGCGGCGAGCTGGCCTGGCTCTCGGGCACCCTGGCCCGCGAGCACGCCTACGCGGGACGGTTGAACCGGCTGCTGGAGGCGCTGAACCGGCTCTCGGGCGCGGGCGGCGGCGCGGGCGGCGGGACCCCCGCGACGCCGGGGGCCCGGGAGAGCGCCGCGTCGCGGGCGCAGCCGGGCGGGACGCTGACCGTGGGCGCGGCGCGGGCCGGCGCGCTGCTGGAACGGCAGCTGACGCTGGCCAGGACACGGTCGCACTCGGCCGCTCTGCAGGCGCTGGGTTCCTCGCGGTTCCACGCGGTCGCCGACGCCGTGGCCTTACTGGCCTCGGACGTTCCGCTCGGGCCCGCCGCCACCGCGCCCGCCGCCGAGGTGCTCGCACCGCTCGCGGTGGGCGCCGAGCAGCGGCTCAAGGAGGCGGTGGCCGCACTTCCGCTGGGGCGCGCCGCCCACCCGTACAACGCGGAGGCACTCGTCCACGGCCTGGCCGCCACGCCCACGAGCGAGGCACAGGACGCCCCCTGGCACCAGGTACGGCTCCTCCTGCGCCTGCACCGTTACGCGCAGGAGACCTTCGCGGCCCCCGCGGCCCCCGCCGGCACGTGCCTCGCGGCGCAGGCGCTCGACCGCCACCGGGACGCGGCGGAGGCGGCCGGCGCGGCGGCGTCGGCGGCCCGCACCCCGCGCATCGCCCCGGCCACGGCGTACGCCCTGGGCGTCCTCCACGCCGACCAGCGCCACGAGGTCGAGGCGGCCCGCTTCGCCTTCCAGCAGGTGTGGCAGCGGACGGCGGCGACAGCGCCGTGACCGGCACGGCCGGCGCCCCCGACCCCCGTCCCGTGCTCGCCGCGGGCTGCGTGCTGTGGCGCCGGTCGCCGTCCGACGGCGTTCCCCGGGCTCTCGGCTCCGGGCGCACGGAAGAGGCCCCGTGGGAGATCTGTCTCGTCCACCGGCCCAAGTACGACGACTGGTCGCACCCCAAGGGCAAGCTCAAGTCCGGGGAGGACGCCAGGGACGCGGCGGTCCGCGAGGTGCGCGAAGAGACCGGTATGACCTGCGCCCCGGGGCCGGAACTGCCCTCGGTCCGCTATACGGCCGACGGCCGTCCCAAGGTGGTCCGTTACTGGGCGGCAGAGGCCACCGGCGGCTCGTTCGAGCCGAACGACGAGGTGGACCGCGTGCTGTGGCTGCGTCCCGACGCGGCGCAAAAGCAACTGACGCGGGACAGGGACGGAAAACTGGTCGCCGCCCTTCTCCACGTCCTGCGCGCGGCCCGGGAAGACCGGGAGGAACGGGAAAACCGGAGAGCGGACGAGCCGACGGACCGGCGGGAAACGCCGCGCAGCGGAGTATAACCCCGCGTTTCGGGCATCACCCGCACGGGGAGCCTCCCCCCGGCCACCGGTCCGCACCCCACCCCCCTCTCCGCCGCGAGACACCCCGCGCACCACACCGTTCGGCACGGTTCACCTCCCGTTCACCCTCCTCCGCCGGTGGCTTCACCTGTTCTGCCTAATTTCGGACGTACGCGGTGCGAGGCACGTCGCAGGACGCCGCCCCACTGGGTAGCTGGGACCCGAGAACACCTACCTCTTCGCACGCCGCCACCACACAGGACCGGCGGCTCCTGGAAGGAACACCCGAACAGTGAAGCTTCAGCGCAAGAACCGGCTTCGCGCCACCGCGCTCGGCGCCCTCGCCGTCTCCGGCGCCCTGGTCCTCACGGCGTGCGGCTCGGACGACAACAGCGGTTCCACCGGCGGCTCCGGCGAGACCAAGGCCGCCAGCAGCATCAAGTGCGACGACGCCAAGGGCCAGCTCCTCGCGGCCGGCTCGACCGCCCAGAAGAACGCCATGGACCTCTGGGTCAAGAACTTCCAGGCCGCCTGCGAAGGCGTGGAGATCAACTACCAGGCCATCGGCTCCGGTGGCGGCATCACCAAGTTCAACCAGGGCCAGGTCTCCTTCGCCGGTTCCGACTCGGCGCTCAAGCCCGAGGAGGTCACCGAGTCGAAGAAGATCTGCAAGAGCGGCCAGGGCGTCAACCTCCCGATGGTCGGCGGCCCGGTCGCCATCGGCTACAACCTGGAGGGCGTCGACGACCTCGTCCTCGACGCCAAGACGCTCGCGCGGATCTTCGACAACAAGATCACCAAGTGGAACGACCCGGCGATCGCCAAGCTCAACCCGGACGCCAAGCTCCCGTCCAGCACGATCCAGGCCTTCCACCGCTCGGACGAGTCCGGTACGACCCAGAACCTGGGCAAGTACCTGAGCACGGCCGCCGAGAAGGACTGGACGTACGACCCGAAGTCGAAGTCCTGGCCGGCCAAGGGCGGCCAGGCCGCCAACGGCTCCTCCGGCGTCGTCTCCAACGTCAAGGACACCAACGGCGCGATCGGCTACTTCGAGCTGTCCTACGCGACCGCCAACAAGCTGAACACCGTCAAGATCGACACCGGCGCCTCCGCCCCGGTCGAGGCCACCACGGACAACGCCTCCAAAGCCATCGCCGCCGCGAAGATCGAGGGCCAGGGCAAGGACCTCGCCCTCTCCCTGGACTACGCCACCAAGGCCGAGGGCGCCTACCCGATCGTTCTGGTGACGTACGAGATCGCCTGTGAGAAGGGCAACAAGGCCGAGACCCTGCCCACCCTGAAGGCGTTCCTGAACTACGCCGCCAGCGAGGAGGGCCAGAAGGTCCTGGCCGACGCCGGCTACGCGCCGATCCCGGCCGAGATCGCGGCCAAGGTCCGCGAGACCATCCCCACCCTCTCCTGACCCCGGCCGTGGCCGGCCCCGCCGCCCGGGGCCGGCCGCGCCTTCCGGTGCACCGCCGCCAGGAGCCCCCACCGGCTCCGCAGACCGGAGAAAACCGATGGATATAGCAACCGAAACCACCTCGCCCTCCCCACCCCCGACCGGACCCGGCACCACGCTGGCCTCCAAGGGCAGCAGCCACGCCGGTGACCGCGTCTTCATCGGCCTGTCCCGCGGCTCGGGAATCACGCTCCTGGTGATCATGGCCGCCATCGCGGCCTTCCTCACCTACCGCACCGGCCTCGCCGTCTCGAAGGACGAAGCCAACTTCCTCACCACCTCCGAATGGAACCCGGCGGGCGACCCGCCGGTGTTCGGCATCGCGGTGCTCCTCTTCGGCACGGTCGTCAGCTCGGTCATCGCCATGGCCATCGCCGTACCGGTCGCCATCGGCATCGCGCTGTTCATCTCGCACTACGCCCCGCGCAGGCTGGCCACACCGCTCGCGTACGTGGTCGACCTGCTGGCGGCGGTGCCGAGCATCATCTACGGCCTCTGGGGCGCCGTCTTCCTGGTCCCGTACCTGGACGGCCTCAACAAGTGGCTCGACGCGTACCTCGGCTGGACCTACGTCTTCGACAAGACGAGCGACGGCGTCGCCCGCAACCTCTTCACGGTCGGCATCCTGCTGGCGATCATGATCCTGCCGATCGTCACCAACGTCACCCGTGAGGTCTTCCTCCAGTCGCCGAAGATGCACGAGGAGGCCGCCCTGGCCCTCGGTGCCACGCGCTGGGAAGTCATGCGGATGTCCGTCCTCCCCTTCGGCCGCTCCGGCATCATCAGCGCCTCGATGCTGGGCCTGGGCCGCGCCCTCGGCGAGACGATGGCCGTCGCCGTCGTGCTCTCCCCGAGCTTCATCATCTCCGGCCGGCTGCTCGACCCGGGCGGCGGCACCTTCGCGCAGAACATCGCCGCGAAGTTCAACGAGGCGGACGAGTTCGGCCGCGACGCCCTGATCGCCTCCGGCCTCGTCCTCTTCGTCATCACGCTGCTGGTCAACGGCGCGGCCCGCTGGATCATCGGCCGCCGCAAGGAGTACTCGGGGGCCAACGCATGAGCCTGACAAGCCCGACCACGGACAAGCGCCCGGTCTCCCCCGCGCTCCACGCCTCGCTCGCCCACGCCCGCCTCCCCCGCTGGGCTCCCGCCGCCATCGCCGCCGGGTCCGCCGCGGCCGGCATCGGCCTCGGCCTCCTCGCCGGCTGGCACAGCCGTGTGCAGTGGGGCATGCTGGCCGCCCTGTTCTTCGTACTGGCCACCTTCGCGATCACCACCAAGGTGGAGGGCAGCCGCCAGGGCAAGGACCGCGTGGCCACCAGCGTCGTCTGGGTCTGCTTCGTCCTCGCCCTCGTCCCGCTGCTCTCCCTGGCCTGGGTGACGGTCACCAAGGGCATCGAGGTCATCGACGGGTACTTCCTCACCCACTCGATGAGCGGCCTGCTCGACACCGACGAGGGCGGCGGCATCTACCACGCCCTGCTCGGCACCCTGGAGCAGGTCGGCATCGCGACCCTGATCGCCGCCCCGATCGGCCTGCTCACCGCGGTCTACCTGGTCGAGTACGGGCGCGGGAAGCTGGCGAAGACCGTCACCTTCTTCGTCGACGTCATGACGGGCATCCCCTCGATCGTCGCGGGTCTGTTCATCCTCGCCACCTGGAACCTGATGCTGGGCTTCGGTCCCTCCGGATTCGCCGGCGCGCTGGCCCTCTCGATCCTGATGATGCCGGTGGTCGTCCGCTCCACCGAGGAGATGCTCAAGCTCGTCCCGAACGAGCTCCGCGAGGCGTCCCTCGCCCTCGGTGTCCCCAAGTGGCGGACCATCCTCAAGGTGGTGCTGCCGACCGCGATCGGCGGAATCACCACGGGTGTGATGCTCGCGGTGGCCCGCATCACGGGTGAGACCGCCCCGGTTCTGCTGCTCGTCTTCGGTACGAAGCTGATCAACCCGAACCCCTTCGAAGGCGCCCAGTCCTCGCTCCCGCTGTACGTGTACGAGCAGTACGTCGTCGGCACCGAGGCATCGGTCGACCGGGCCTGGGGCGCGGCGCTCGTCCTGATCGCCTTCGTCATGATCCTCAACCTGGTGGCCCGCGGGATCGCCCGCTGGAAGGCCCCGAGCACCGGCCGCTAAGGCCAACGGAAAGCAGTGATTTCAATGGCCAAGCGAATCGACATCAGCGGCCTGTCGGCCTACTACGGCAACCACAAGGCGATCGACGACATCTCGATGACCGTCGAGCCCCGCTCCGTGACGGCCTTCATCGGCCCCTCCGGCTGCGGCAAGTCCACCTTCCTGCGCACCCTCAACCGGATGCACGAGGTCACCCCCGGCGGCCGCGTCGAGGGCAAGGTCCTCCTGGACGACGAGAACCTGTACGCCAAGGACGTCGACCCGGTCGCCGTACGCCGTACGGTCGGCATGGTCTTCCAGCGCCCGAACCCCTTCCCCACCATGTCGATCTTCGACAACGTGGCGGCGGGGCTGCGCCTCAACGGCTCGTACAAGAAGAACAAGCTGGCCGAGGTCGTCGAGAAGTCCCTGCGCGGCGCCAACCTCTGGAACGAGGTCAAGGACCGCCTGAACAAGCCCGGCTCCGGTCTCTCCGGCGGCCAGCAGCAGCGCCTGTGCATCGCCCGCGCGATCGCGGTCGAGCCGCAGGTCCTCCTGATGGACGAGCCGTGCTCGGCCCTGGACCCGATCTCGACCCTCGCCATCGAGGACCTGATCGGCGAGCTGAAGGAGCGCTTCACGATCGTCATCGTGACGCACAACATGCAGCAGGCGGCGCGCGTCTCGGACCGCACGGCGTTCTTCAACCTGGCGGCGATCGGCCAGCCCGGCAAGCTCATCGAGATAGACGACACCGAGCGGATCTTCTCCAACCCGTCCGTCCAGGCCACGGAGGACTACATCTCCGGCCGCTTCGGCTAGGCCGCTTCGGCCGGAAACCGGCCGCCACGCCTGTCCTGCGGTGCTGCATGGCGGTGCCACCGCAAGGCAAAGACCCGCCCCCGCTCCTTCGAGGAGCGGGGGCGGGCCCATTTCCATACGTTCGTACGCGTCAGCCGAAGGCCAGCAGCACGACCCAGTAGCAC
Source organism: Streptomyces enissocaesilis (assembly GCF_039533765.1). Lineage (NCBI taxonomy): Bacteria > Bacillati > Actinomycetota > Actinomycetes > Kitasatosporales > Streptomycetaceae > Streptomyces > Streptomyces enissocaesilis. The sequence continues at coordinate 107,197 of NZ_BAAAUD010000049.1, forward strand.
GCGGCCGCCACCAGCGCGGCGGCCGGCATGGTGATGAACCAGCCCATCACGATGTTCTTGGCGACGCCCCACCGCACGGCACGCGACCCCTTGGTCGAGCCGACGCCCATGATGGCGGAGGTGATGACGTGCGTCGTGGAGATCGGCGCGTGGAACATGAACGAAGCCGTGTACATCACGGACGCGGCCGTGGTCTCCGCGGCGAACCCCTGCGGGGGGTCCAGCTCGATGATCCGGCGCCCCAGCGTCCGCATGATCCGCCAGCCGCCCGCGTACGTACCGAGCGAGAGCGTCAGCGCACAAGCGATCTTGACCCAGATCGGGATCGCGTCGCCCTGGTCCTCGACATCGGCGATGACCAGGGCCATCACCACGATGCCCATGGTCTTCTGCGCGTCCTGGAGACCGTGGCCGAGCGCCATGCCGGCCGCCGAGACGGTCTGGGCGATACGGAAGCCCCGCTTCGCCTTGTGCGGGTTGGCCTTCCGGAACATCCACAGGATGACGACCATCACCAGGTAGCCGAGCAGCAGCCCGACGAACGGCGAGATGAACATCGGGATGACGACCTTCTCCAGCACCCCGTTCCAGATGACCTCGGTCCCGCCCGCGAGCGCCGCGCCCACCATGCCGCCGAAGAGCGCGTGCGAAGAGGACGAGGGAAGACCGAAGTACCAGGTGACGAGGTTCCAGACGATCGCCCCGACCAGTGCGGCGAAGAGGATTCCCATCCCCTTGTCGCCGTGCGGGGTCGCGATGAGCCCCTCACTGACGGTCTTGGCGACGCCGCTGCCGAGGAAGGCACCGGCGAGGTTCATCACGGCGGCCATGGCGAGGGCCGCGCGCGGGGTCAGCGCCCGCGTGGAAACCGAAGTCGCGATGGCGTTCGCGGAGTCGTGAAAGCCGTTGGTGTACGTGAAGCCGAGCGCGACCCCGATGGTCACGATGAGCGCAAAGGTGTCCACCGGAGGTCAGGACTCCTTGACGGCGATCGTCTCGACCGTGTTGGCGACGTGCTCGAAGGCGTCGGCCGCCTCCTCCAGCACGTCCACGATCTGCTTCAGCTTGAGCACGTCCATGGCGTCGTACTTGCCGTTGAAGAGGTGCGCGAGCAGCTTGCGGTGGATCTGGTCGGCCTGGTTCTCCAGGCGGTTGACCTCGATCCAGTACTCGGTCAGGTTGGTCATGGTCCGCAGGTGCGGCATGGCCTCGGCGGTCAGCTCGGCCGCCCGGGCCAGGACCTCGATCTGCTGCTCGACGCCCTTCGGCAGCTCCTCGATCTGGTACAGGACGACCAGGTCGACGGCCTCCTCCATGTAATCCATGATGTCGTCGAGCTGCGAAGCGAGGTTGTAGATGTCCTCGCGGTCGAACGGCGTGATGAACGAGGAGTTGAGCTGGTGGAAGATCGCGTGGGTGGCGTCGTCCCCCGCGTGCTCCGCTGCCCTCATCCGCTCCGCGATCTCGACTCGGGCGGAGGAGTCCGCTCCGAGCAGTTCCATCAGGAGCTTCGAGCCCGTGACGATGTTGTCCGCGGATGCGGAGAACATGTCGTAGAAGCTCGTCTCCCTGGGGGTCAGACGAAAGCGCACGTGGGGTCCTCGGGGTGCATTGGATTCGGTCAGGGTGATGCTAGGCGCATCATCCGGCCACGGCTAACCGGCGTTCTTCAGTGTCGCCCATCGGGCACAGTGCTCAGTACGGGCCCCCGGGCCAGTACCCGCAAAATTCGTTACGATATACCCATCGGGGGTATGCAGCCCCTTTCAGGACAACGGGAGGACGCGATGACGACCACCGAGGCGGCCGGCGCGACGACGACCGAAGCGCCCCCCGGAGCCTCCGAAGCCGTGGGGAGCGACCACGATCACGGGGTGCACGGATACCACAAGCAGAAGGACGAGCACCTCAAGCGCCTGCGCCGGATCGAGGGCCAGATCCGCGGCCTGCAGCGGCTGGTCGACGAAGACGTCTACTGCATCGACATACTCACGCAGGTCTCGGCGTCGACGAAGGCGCTCCAGTCCTTCGCGCTGCAACTCCTGGAAGAGCACCTGCGGCACTGCGTGGCGGACGCGGCGGTCAAGGGCGGCAAGGAGATCGACGAGAAGGTGGAGGAAGCCACCAAGGCGATCGCCCGCCTGCTCAGGACCTGATCCCCGGGACGGCCACGGTCCGGGGACCGACGGGTCCCCGGACCTGCCGTCAGAACGGACGCTCGTGGGTTTCCGGCCGCCCGCCGGCGCCCGCCGCCCCGGCCCCGACCTTCAGCACCTCGTCGATACGGTCCGGACTGAGCCGTTCCCCGTCGGCGCCGGACGCCGCGATCATCAGCTCACCGCACAGCTCGATCTCGGCGAGGGCGACGTGGTCCTGGACGGGCGTACTGCTCAACGGTGCCACGTACCTCACCTCTTTCAGCCATCGTCGGCTTCCCAGCGTAGGCAGCGCGGCGCGTACCGCGCATGGCACGGACGGACCATTTCCCCCCACCCGCCTATGCGTCGATCTTCCCCGCGTAGATGTCCGCCGCCGCCGGCAGCCGCATCCCGGCCGGCGCCCCGAACGCGTACAGCAGCGTCGTCGAGGCGACGGCCACCGTGCGTCCCGCGTTGACGAAGTCGAACCGGTGGCGGACCTTGCGCAGCCGTCCCTGCTCGTCGAAGTACGCGTCGAACGGAACCGCGTCCTGGGTGAACCCTTCCGCCGCGGCGGCGAGCGCCCCGCGCGCGTGCGGCGCGGCGACGCGCGCGGCCCGGGCGATGTCGGTGATCCCGCGGTAGTGCCGGACACCGGTTCCGGCCACATCGGCCTTCCCGACGTACGTCGCCTCCTCCGCCCCGCGCAACAGTTCCGCGGCGGCCAGCGGATCCGTCGCCCCGCCGGTGACGAGGTTCCCGTCCTCCAGCGTCGTCGTGTCGATCCGCACCCACTTGTCGGCGGGCACGCCCGCGCCCCGGTTCTTCATGTAGAGCGCACCGGGGGCGAGCAGCTCCGTGATGGGCCGGTGCTGGTCCGAGCCGTCGGGGTCCGGCGGCAGCGTCACCTCGAGCCGCCCCATGGGCTTCCCGAAGTCGTACGCTCCTTCGCCCCGGATGGTGACCCGGGTGCCGCCAGTGGCCATGACCATGGACGTACGGGCCTTGGAGCTCCCGGCCTCGACGAGCACGTCGGCCGCGCGGCGCACGGTGTCGAGGGGATCGCCGCCCGGCTGGTCCTCGGCGACCGCACCGCCACCGGAACACCCGGTGGAGGCCAGCAGCCCCGCCACGACGGCCACGGCGACCGCGCCGCCCTTGCCTCTGTGCTGCCGCACCACCATCGCCGTCAACCCCCAACGCATTACCACACGGTGACCCATCGCACCCGCCACGCCTAACGACTCCCCGCGAACACGGTCACGCCCCGGCTCGCCGGGCCCCTACGCGCACCGGCCCGCGCGCACCGGCCGCCGGCTTGCGACCGACCGGCCGCACGGCCCAACTCCCCCGGTACCGTGGACACGTGCTGCACCACGCCACACCGGACGCTTCCACCCACCGCACCGGCACGACCGAACGCGGCTCCTTCTGCTTCGCCCACTGCACCTGCGGCTGGCGCGGCCCGGCCCGCCGTTCCCGCGAACGGGCCCGCACGGACGCTGAACTGCACGTGCCGGCAAGCTGACCCGGTTTCGGGAACGGACGAAACCGGGGAAACTCCTCAACGACACCCACACCGACACCGACACCCGCACCCGCACCCGCACCCGCACCCGCACCCGCACCGAGAAGAGCGGAGCACCGTCCCGCAGGAACCCGTTCCGCCTCAAAGCCGTCTCGACCACCGGGAGGCACACCATGGAACGGCGCACACTTCTCACCTCGGCCACGGCCCTGGCGGCCACCGCCGCCGCGGCCGCCTGCACCGGCACCGTCACCGGCACCCCCGACCACCGCAACGGCAGCCGCAGCGGCCCCGTCGGCGCCCCCGGCACCACCTTCCGCGCCTCTCCCCCGCCTTCCCCTCCTCCCCCTTCCCGCGCCCCCACCTGGTCCGCCCTCGCCCACGGTCTCGACGGCCCGCTCGTCCGCCCCGGCGACGCCGCCTACGCAAGCGCCCGCCGGCTCTACAACACCCGCTTCGACCACCTGAAGCCCGCCGCGGTCGCCTACGTCGCACACGAGGCGGACGTCGAGGAGTGCCTGGCGTTCGCCCGGGCCCACCACACCCCCGTGGCCATTCGCAACGGCGGCCACTCCTACGCCGGCTGGTCCTCCGGCACCGGGCGCCTCGTCATCGACGTGTCGAAGCTCGCGCGGGTCAGGGCGAGCGGCACCACGGCCACCGTCGGCGCCGGCGCCAAGCTCATCGACGTCTACCAGGGCCTCGCCCGCCAGGCCCGCCGCACCGTCCCCGCCGGCTCCTGCCCCACCGTCGGCGTCTCGGGGCTGACCCTCGGCGGCGGCCACGGGGTCGTCTCCCGCGCGTACGGCCTGACCTGCGACAACCTCACCTCCGCAACCCTCGTCACCGCCGCCGGCAAGCGCCTCCACTGCACGCCCACCGAGAACCGGGACCTCTTCTGGGCCCTGCGCGGCGCGGGCAACGGCAACTTCGGCGTGGTGACCGAGCTGACCTTCCGGACCCGTCCGGCCCCCGCCGCCGTCACCGCGTTCCTCTCCTGGCCCTGGTCGAAGGCGCAGGCCGTCGTCGCCGCCTGGCAGGAGTGGGGGCCGGACCAGCCCGACGAGATCTGGTCGTCCGCGCACCTCGCCGCCGGTCCGGGCGGTACGACGCCCAACGTCTCCGTCTCCGCCTTCTCGCTCGGCACGTACGGCGACCTCCAGAACGCCGTGGACCGCCTCGCCGACAGGATCGGCGCCCCCGCCCGGTCGGTCTCCCTGCGCCGCCGGGGCTACCGGGAGTCGATGCTCCTGTACGCCGGCTGCGCCGATCTCAGCGACGCCCAGTGCCACCTGCCGGGCACCACCCCCGGCCGCACCCCCGAGGGCGTCCTGGGCCGTGAGACGTACGCGGCCCGGAGCGACTTCTTCGACCGCTCCCTCTCCCCCGCCGGGGTACGCGCGCTGCTCGACCGGACCGAGGCGTTCACCCGCCTCCCCGTGGACCGGGGCGGCGCCGGCACCATCGCGCTGACCGCCCTCGGCGGCGCGGTGAACCGCGTGGACCCGCTCGCGACGGCGTTCGTGCACCGCCGCTCACGGATGCTCGCCCAGTACATCGGCGCCTGGCGCGCGGGCACCTCCGGCACCGCCCAGCGGACGTGGCTGAAAAACACTCACGGGGCGATGCGCCGGTACGCCTCGGGGGCGGCGTACCAGAACTACACGGACGCGGCCCTGACCGACTGGCGCAGGGCCTACTACGGCGCGGCCGCGGGCCGGCTGACCGGGCTGAAGAGGCGTTACGACCCCGACAGGCTCTTCGACTTCCCCCAGGCGCTGTGAGACGGCGGGAGAGGAAGAGCCGCCGGGCCGGGCCGGATCAGGCCGGGTCGGGCCGGATCAGGCGGCGAGGTCGTTCTGCTCGCTGCCGACGGTCGTCCCGCCGGTCCGCTGCTCGGGAAACACCGGGGAGCCGCCACCGGCCGGACCGGTTCCCGGGCCCGGGCCCGGCCCCGCGCCCCTGCGCGCCGCGCCGCCGTCGCCCACGGACCCCTTCGCCCGTACGAGCCAACCCACCTTCTCCGACCGCGCGATCGCTCCCATGAGCGGCGTGAGCAGCGCCATCGCGACCGGCGCGAGCAGCAGCGCCACGGCCGTGCCGAGGGCGAATCCGCCGATGACGTCGGTCGGGTAGTGCACGCCCATGTAGACGCGGCAGAAGCCCGCCACGACCGCCAGTCCGATCGCCGCGAGCCCGAACTTCCGGTTGGCGACGAAGATTCCGACGGCGATGGCCATCGCCAGCGTCGCGTGGTCGCTGACGAACGAGTAGTCCGTCTTGCCCGCGATGAGGACTTCGAGCCCCTCGTGGTCGTTGAACGGTCTCGGCCGTTCCACGAACCCGCGGATCGGGATGTTGACCAGCAGCGCGATCCCGGCCGCCAGCGGCGCCCAGACGAGCCCCGCCACCGAGGTGACGGCGTCCTCGCGTCTGCGTACGCTCCACCAGCAGCAGAGCCCCAGCAGGACGATGCCGAGCATGGTCCCGTACTCCCCGACGAACTCCATGACCCGGTCGAACCAGCCCGGCGCATCCGCCGCCAGTCCGTTGATGTCGTAGAGCAGACTGACGTCGGGGTTCGCCCCGTCCAGTGCGAGTCCAGCCATCTGACGCGGCCCCTTGCCTTGTTGCCTGCTGCGCGGCACGCGCCTCTGCGTGCCGCTCCTGCGAACCCCCGTGGTCCATGCCATGCGATCGGTTCGACGCAAAGCCATGCCGTGGTCAGTGCGTGGTGAGCGCGGCTGTCACAGTCCCCCGGTCAAGGGAACGCCCTCTCCGGCCCCACCGTTCCACTCTCCACCGATCTCCACTGAAAGATCACCATCACGTTATCGAAGAGAGACACATCACCGCAGCTCAGGGGGTGGCCATAACGGAGGGTTCAAGCCATGTCACGCGCCGCCGCGGTCTTCCGGAAGGTCTGTGGGGAGTGCTTTCGCACCCTCCTCGGTGACCCGGGTCGCCCCGAAGTAGTCCGGCGTATCGATCTTGTCGAAGCGGATCACGGCACCGGTGTACGGAGCGTTGATCATGTAGCCGCCGCCGACGTAGAGGCCGACGTGCCGGATCTCGCGCGAGTTCGTCAGGTCGTCCGAGAAGAAGACCAGGTCGCCCGGGAGCAGCTCGTCCCTCGACGGGTGCGGTCCGGCGTTGTACTGGTCGTTGGCCACGCGCGGCAGCTCGATGCCGACCGTCCGGTACGCGGCCTGGGTCAGCCCGGAGCAGTCGAACCGGCCGCCCTGCTCCGGCGTGCCGTTCCCGCCCCACAGGTACTTGGTGCCGAGCTTCTTCTGCGCGAAGTAGATGGCCCCGGCGGCCTGCCGCGACGGCTCGACCCGCCCGACGGGGCGCGCGAAGCTCTCCTCCAGACTGGTGATGATCCTCACGTAGTTCTGCGTCTCGCGGTACGGCGGGACGCCCCCGTACTTGATGACGGCGTACGCGCCCGCGTTGTAGGCGGCGAGCATGTTCTTGGTCTGATCGCCCGGCACCTTCTTGACGTATCCGGCCAATTCGCAGTCGTACGTCGCGGCCGACGGAATCGCGTCGGCCGGATCCCAGATGTCCCGGTCCCCGTCCTTGTCCCCGTCGACCCCGTGGGACGCCCACGTGCCGGGGATGAACTGCGCGATGCCGCGCGCGTCGGCCGGGCTCTGCGCCCTCGGGTTCCAGCCGCTCTCCTGGTACAACTGCGCGGCGAGGAGGGCCGGGTTGATGGCCGGGCAGAGGTTGCCCCACTTCTGGACGAGCGGCTGGTACAGCGCGGGCACGGCACCCTTGGCCAGCCCGACCGCCCGCCCGCCGCCCGCACCGCCGGCCAGCCCCGCGGCTGCGGAGAACGTACCGACGACGAGCAGCGCGACGAAGCTCAGGCAGAGGCCGATCCCGATCCCGCTGAACACCCAGACTTTGCGCACCCTTCAACCCTCCCCCATCCGGGACGGGTTCACCGCAGTTTTCGCGCACGCGTCCGACGGGGTGTCGCACACGTCCGAAACGGCGCGCCGCCGTGGGGTGGCGGACACGGTGTTCACGTCCCACGAGAGACGCGGCGGACCGGAGCGCCGGAACAGGACACCGGATCAGAGCGCCGGACCAGAGCGCACAGGGCTGCCCGGGTCATGAAGCTGCCGTCGTAGTGGCCGCGGCAGGCGGGCGGGGCGGCGAGCCGGGCGACGGGCACGGGCACGGGCGCCGGTGCGTACCCCGGCTCGGGCCCGTGCGTGGCGTACGCACTCGGAACTGTGCCACGGCTCGACACCGTGCGTCTCGACCAGTCCCACGGGGCCGTCCTCCTCCGTACCGTCAAGGAGCCACGCACCGTGGCTGGGACCGCCACCGGCCCGGACTGAGTCCAGGCCGCGCCCACGGGCCACTGCTCCGGGCCTGAGGAGAAGGCGGCAGGGGGCGCCGCTCACCGCCCCTGACGAGTGCTTAAGGTCGCCTCCATGACGAGGACCACGCCGCCGCGCCCGCTCGATGTCGAGACGCCCTTCCCGGAACTGGCCGCGTACCGGGGAACGACGACACGGCTGCACCCGCGCCCGGGAAGCCCGGACGTCCGGGCCAGTTCCGTCGGCGGGCCGATGCTGTGGCCGGCCGACGAGCCGTGGCCGCTGTGCGGTGAGGCCCACGGCCGCGGGCGTGGCCTACGCCCTGCGGACATCCACCGGGAGCGAGAGGTCATGGCCGCCGCGTGGGCCCGTGAACCGTTCCAGGGCCTCACGGACGAGGAACGGCAGGTCGTGGATGAACTGCGCCGCAGACACCGGATCCCGGGGGCCACCGAGACCGACCCGCTGCCGCTGATCGGCCTCGCGCAGCTGTACCGGCGGGACATCCCCGACCTGCCGGCCGGGCCGGACGGCTGCGATCTGCTCCAGGTGTTCTGGTGCCCTTTCGACGCACACGGTGTGAGCCGGTACGGCATGCTGCTCCACCTGGTCTGGCGTAACTCCGCCGAGGTCGGCGAGGTGCTCGTCCCGCCGCCGCAGCCACAGGTCGTCGGTTACGAGGGGTACGTGCCCGAGCCCTGTGTGCTGCACCCGGAACAGGTGGTCACCTACCCCTTCGCCGGTCTCCTTCCCGAAGAGCTGTGCGCCGGGCTCGACGCCTGGGAGGAGGAGCTGGAGGAAGAGGCCGAGCAGTCAAAGGACTCGGAGGACTCGGAGGACGAAGAGGGGGTCGAGCCGGTCGGCTACCAGTGCGACCTGTCCATCCCCCCGGGCTGGCGCGTCGGCGGATTCGCGTCCTGGCGCACGACCGACCCGCACCCGATGGACTGCTGGACCTGCGCGACCCGGACGGAACTCCTGCTGACCATCGACAGCTCCGAGTGGGACGGCGGCAGCGGCAGCTGGAAACCGGTCGAGGACAAGGACCTCCCTACACACCCGTACGCCCTCCCGACCCAGGTCGACGTGGGCCGCTCCGGCGAGCTCAACATCTTCGCCTGCCCCGTCGATCCCGGACACCCGCACCGCTGGAGTCTCCAGTAGGCCGTGGAGTCCTTCGAAACCACGGCCGACCAAAGGTGCATAACGCCAGTCATTGCCCGCAGTCACACCTCGTGATACACAGAGTGACCATACGTGTTTCCGAATACGACCGGCCGGCACCGCAGGTCAGCGCGGTCGGATCGGCGACACGTGCGGAGGCCGGGCAAAGACAGCTACCAAGTCGACATACCTACGCGGTTTCATCAGCGAAGATAGAGGGTGACCCCTGCCGTGCGGCAGGGGCGACGAACTACCCGACAGGGGCGGTGACTTACATGAACCTGGCAGCCGAAAAGGGCGACATCACCACCATCATCGGCGGAATTGCCCCGAACTGGGGCCCGTTCGGGACCCTGGGGAACGAGGCCCGCGTCATGATCGAGGTTGTGATGGCTGTCGCCATCCTCCTCTGCCTCGGAATCGCCATCTGGGGAGCGGCAAAGCAGCGGATCGGCGCGACGGCGCTGAGGGACACGTTCAGCGCCGAGCAGGGCAAGGGGCTGATCGTCGCCGGTCTCACCGGCGTCTTCATCATCGGCTCGCTCGGCACGCTCTTCACCATCGTGTACGGGATGGCTGTTTAACCCACCGTCAGCCCGCACCGGGCGTTCCCGGCCCACTCCCCCACCCCACCCGTCCGTCGTGCCCACCGGCTGAGGTTGCGTCTCCCTGATGTCGAGTCACCACACCGCGCCCGCGCGGGAACCAGCACGGCTACCGTCGTACTACGCGGAACTGCAAACGGTTGAGGGGGTGCACGCGGCATGAGCCTCGGTGACGAGCACGGATACGGCGGCGACACGGGTCGTACGGGCCGTGTCGGCGGCTCCGGCCAGACCCGCACGCGCCTCCCCGAGGGCGGTGGGAACGATGTGTACGGAGGCGCGCGACGGCCCGTACGGACCTCGCGTTCCCTCGTCACCGTGGTGGGCGTGGTGGTGCTGCTGATCGCGGCTATCGCATTCGCGAACCGGGGCGGCGGCGACAGCGGCTCGGGCGGCGAGGCGAAGGGGAGCGGCGGCGCGGAACCGACGGCCGCGACGGGCGTGAAGCCGGTCGCGGGCAAGAACGGACTGATTCCGTCCGGTTTCGCGCAGGACGAGCAGGGCGCGCAGAGCGCCGCGTCCAACTATGCGGTTGCCCTTGGCTCCGACGGTATGTTCAAAAAGGACAGACGGCACGAGATCGTTGACACCGTTTATACGTCGGAGGCTGCTCAGAAGCTGAAGGGTCCTCAGGACAAAGCCTACTCCGCGGGCTTCTTGCAGAAGCTGGGCCTGGACGCAGATGGCAACCCGCCCTCAGGCAGCACTTTCGTCTCACGCACCATTCCCGTCGGCACGAAGGTGGAGAGCTACAGCGGGTCCACCGCCAAGATCTCGGTCTGGTACACGGGACTGATCGGCATGTCCGGGGAGGAGTCAACCGATCCGGTGAGCAGCACCTGGAAGACCTGGACCTTCGATCTCGAGTGGGTCGACAACGACTGGAGGGTCGCCTCCGACTCCCAGCAGGACGGCCCTGCCCCCGTTCCTGGGGATGTCGCAGCGGCAACCTCCGACGAGATCAGCAAAGCAGTCGCGGAGCACGGAGGGTTTACTTATGCCAGGTAACCCTCGCCTCCGCGTTCAGTCGGTCGTTGCCGTATTGGCAGCCCTGCAGGGTGCTCTCCTGCTCTTCGCGTCCCGCGCTGCCGCCGCGCCGACTCCCACCCCGTCACCCGGCAAGAGCGACGATCCCTGCGATCTGCTGATCGGACCTGCCAAGGAGTACTGCGAGGACGGCGAAGGCGGCGGCGACCGCTCCGGCCTCCGCGCCCCCACCAGCCCCACCGAGTCCCTGGACCCCCTGTCCTCCCTCGCAAAGGGCTGCGCGGACGCCGCCGCCTGGATCGTCGAGAAGCTCTCCGAGGCCGTGAAGTCGACCGCCAGCGTCGACTTCACCAACCCCCGGTTCCTCCAGCAGTACGCCATCGTCTTCGCCGCCTCGGCCATCCTCACCCTCGTCCTGTGGCTGCTCGCCGTGGCCAAGCGCGCCATCCGCGGCGTGCCGCTCGCGACCGCGCTGTCCGAGGCCATCGGGTTCCTCTGGCTCACCGTCCTCGCCTCCGCCTTCACGCCCTTGATCCTCTACGTCATCGTCACGGCCACCGACGGCGTCACCGAGGTCATCGCCGCCGGCACCGGCGGCCAGACCGACGTGTTCTTCGGGTCGTTCTCCGAGGCGCTCAAGAAGGGGGACGACATCGGGGGCGGGCCGATCATGCTGATCGTCGTGTCGCTGGTGACCATCCTCGCGGCCGGGATCCTCTTCCTGGAGCTGTTCATCCGGGCCCTGCTCCTCTACGTCGGCGCGCTCCTCGGCGTCGTCGTCTACGCGGGGCTCGTCGACAAGAACATGTGGGGCCACGTACGCCGCTGGGCCGGCATCATGATCGCCGTCATCATGGTCAAGCCCGTCATCGTGATCGTCCTCGGCCTCGCCGGGGCGCTCTCCGCCGACGACGGGCCGAACGCCTTCTCCGCCGTCGTGTCCGGCCTCGCCATCATCCTGCTGGCGATCTTCGCCTCCGGGATGATCTACCGTTTCGTCCCCGGCTTCGGCGACGAGATCGCCTCCGCCCGCTCCAACCGCAACAAGGCCACCGACGGCGCCCAGGCGGCCGCCGTCATCAGCTCCCCCGCCGCTCTCGTCTCCCAGGGCATCAAGACCCACAGCAGCCGTGGCGGCGGAGGCGGCGACCGGGGCGGGAACGGCTCGCCGCCCCGCCAGGCCAACCCCGTCAGCGGCGGCGTGGCGGCCCACAGCTCCCGCGGCCCCGGCGGAAGCGGAGGCGCAGGCTCAGGCGGGATCGGCGGAGGAAGCGGAACCAGCGGCGCGGGAGGCGGCGGAGTTGTCCCCTCCGCCGCCCCCTCGGCCCGTAGCACCAGCACGCACACGAACCGCGGTACCGGCAACACGGGCACCGGCAACAACAGCACAGGAGGTGCAGGGCGTTGACGACGCAGTCCCAACCCATCACGCCCCGCCGTACGTATCTGATCGGCCGCGCCCGGCCGAACGCGATCGTCGGCAAGAACCGCGAGACCGGCGAGATCGTGCTGATCATCGCCGGCGCGTTCCTAGGCATGATGAGCGGACTGCTGGTCCCCGTCCTGTCCCTGCGGATCGTGCTGCTGATGGGCTTCCCGATGCTGGCCCTGATGGCGGTGTACGTCCCGTACAAGCACCGCACCTTCTACAAATGGTTCGAGATCAACCGCAGTTACAAGCGCACCCTGCGCAACGGCACGACCTACCGCAGCGGCGCCATGGAAGCGGGCGTGCGCGGCGACGGCCGCGAGGTCGAGGTGGGCCCGCCGCCCGGCATCGGGCGCATCACCTGGCTCGCCGCCCCCTTCGGCCCCGACGAGATCGCCGTACTCCTGCACGCCGACCGCCGCACGGTGACAGCGGCCATCGAGATCGAAGGTCCGGGCGTCGGCCTGCGCGACAGCGAGGACCAGGAGGCGCTGGTCGACCGTTTCGGCACGCTGCTCAAGCACGTAGCCAACGGCGACGGCTTCGTCACCCGCCTCCAGATGCTCGCCCGCACCCTCCCCGCCGACCCCGACGCCCACGCCAAGGACGTCTCCCAGCGCGGCGACACGCACGCCCCCGGCTGGCTCAAGGAGTCGTACGACCAGCTCCAGTCCATGGTGTCGACCTCCAGCGAGCAGCACCGCGCCTACCTCGTCGCCTGCATGCACTACTCCCGCGAGCTCGCCGCCGAGGCCCACGCCATGGCCCGCGCCGCCCGCCCCCACGGCGGCCGCAAGCTCGACCGCGACTCCGGGCTCGCCGTCGTCATGGCCCGCGAGCTGACCGACATCTGCGCGCGGCTCGCGGAGGCCGACATCCGCGTACGCCAGCCGCTCGGGCAGGGGCGCCTCGCCTCCCTCGTGCACTCGATGTACGACCCCGACCACCCCATCGACCACATCCAGGCCATGACCAAGCGCAACGCCTGGCCGGCCGAGCTGGACGCGATGGAGGCGACGTACCTCCAGGCCAAGACGCGCGAGTCGTCGACCCGCGCGCCCTGGTGCCACGCCACCGCCTGGGTGAAGGAGTGGCCGATGACGCCGGTCGGCGTCAACTTCCTGGCGCCGCTGCTCGTCCACACCCCCGACGTGATCCGTACGGTCGCCGTCACCATGGACCTCGAACCCACCGAGGTCGCCATCGAGCGGATGCTGACGGAGAAGACGAACGACGAGGCGGAGGCCAGCCGCCAGGCCAAGATGAACCGGACCGTCGACCCGCGCGACATCGCCGCCCACGGCCGGCTCGACCAGCGGGGTGAAGATCTCGCGAGCGGTGCGGCCGGTGTCAACCTGGTCGGGTACATCACTGTGTCGTCGCGTTCACCCGAGGCACTGGCCCGCGACAAGCGGACCATCAGGGCCTCGGCCGGAAAGTCGTATCTCAAGCTGGAGTGGTGCGACCGCGAGCACCACCGGGCGTTCGTCAACACCCTGCCGTTCGCCACCGGCATCCGTCGTTAACCGAGAGGGCAGACCCGCCATGCGAGATCCGCTGTCCGCACTCACGGATGCCTTCACCAGCTTCCTCTTCGGGAAGGTGGAGACGACCAGACTCCCCGTCCGTACGTCGACCGGGCAGGCCCAGGCCGTCTACCTGCCGACCGCCGCGCCCGGCCTAGGCGACTCGGGCGTGATCATCGGCCGCGAGGTGTACAGCGGCAAGGGCTACATCTACGACCCCTTCCAGCTGTACGGACAGCAACTTCCCGCCCCGCACTGGCTGGTGCTCGGCGAGTCCGGCAACGGCAAGTCGGCGCTGGAGAAGACGTACGTACTGCGTCAGCTGCGCTTCAAGGACCGGCAGGTCGTCGTCCTGGACGCGCAGGGCGAGGACGGCGTGGGCGAGTGGAACCTGATCGCGCAGGAGCTGGGGATAACCCCCATCCGGCTCGACCCGACGGCGGCCCTCAACGGCGGCATCCGCCTCAACCCCCTCGACCCGTCGATCACGACGACGGGGCAGCTCGCCCTGCTCCGTACGATCATCGAGGTCGCGATGGGACACGGCCTCGACGAACGGTCGGGCTTCGCGCTCAAGGTCGCGCACGCGTACGTGAACGAGACGATCATCGACCGGCAGCCGGTCCTGACGGACATCGTCGAGCAACTGCGCCACCCCGAGCCGGAGTCGGCGGAGGCGATGAACGTCGATCTGGACGACGTACGGGCCTGGGGCCTGGACGTGGCCCTCGTCCTGGACCGCCTCGTCGACGGTGACCTGCGGGGCATGTTCGACGGCCCGACGACGGTCGGCATCGACCTCGACGCACCGCTGATCGTCTTCGACCTGTCCCACATCGACCGCAACTCCATCGCGATGCCGATCCTGATGGCGATCGTGGGGGTGTGGCTGGAGCACACCTGGATCCGGCCGGACCGCAAGAAGCGCATCTTCCTGGTGGAGGAGGCGTGGCACATCATCAACTCCCCCTTCGTCGCGCAGCTCTTCCAGCGCCTGCTGAAGTTCGGCCGCCGGCTCGGCCTGTCGTTCGTGGCGGTCGTCCACCACCTCTCCGACGTGGTGGACGGCGCGGCGGCGCGGGAGGCTGCGGCGATCCTGAAGATGGCCTCGACGCGGACGATCTACGCCCAGAAGGCGGACGAGGCGCGGGCCACGGGCCGGGTGCTCGGGCTGCCGCGCTGGGCGGTGGAGATCATCCCGACCCTCACACCGGGCATCGCGGTATGGGACGTCAACGGCAACGTCCAGGTCGTCAAACACCTGATCACGGAGGCGGAACGGCCGCTGGTCTTCACGGACCGCGCGATGACGGAGACCTCGGCGGACATGCTCTCGGACGACTTGCGAGCCGCGGAGTTGGAGGCGGAACAGCGGGCGGCTTTCATCGAGCAGCAGATGAGCGGGTCGTCCTCGGAATCGACGGTCGCCTGACATGAGACCCCACGACAGACACCAGCAACAGCAGGGCGGGCGCGGCATCCCCGACTCCCTGCTGGTCGCTCTGCTGGCCTTCCTGCTGGGCCTGTCGGTCCTGGCGTGGCTGGCGACGGGCCTGGCGGGCCTGTTCGCCCACGGCGCCTGGCCGGACGACGTCACGTTCGCCCGTACGCCGTCGGCCCTGCGCCACCTGATGGCGGCCCCCCACGACATCCCGGCGGCTTGGCCGGACACCCCGCCGGACCAGCTGTCCGGGTACGGACTGTTCTGGGGCCTGCTGATCGGCGAACTGATGGTGCTGGGCGTGCTGACGATCTTCGTGATGGGCGTACTGGCCCGCCTGAAGGTGCAACGCGAGACGGCAAGAGCAGCGGCGAGGGCCACCGAAGCGGAAGCGGCAGGACGCCCGGAAGCCGCGGCCCCGCCGCCCATGAACGCGGGGCCGGGCGCGGGGTACGGACCTGGGCCCGCATCACACCCGGGCGCCGAACCACCGGACGCGGGACACGGGCCTGGGCCCGCATCACCCACGGGGGCTACCGCGAGTCCCGGGCCGGGCGCGGGCCACGCCTTCGGGGCGCCGCCCCGCACGGGCGACCACGCGGGTGTCCGGACCGGTGCCCCGGCCGGTGCTCCGCTCGGCACTCCGCCCGGCGCCGCCACCGGCCCCGGAGGCGCCCAGGACGCGGCCCCGAGCCCGTACCTCCCGCCCGGTTCCACCGCTCCCGGCCCCGCCCCTCACCCCCTCACCGCGCCGCAGCCGCAGCCGGAACCCCAGCCCCAGCCGGCAGGCGCCTGGAGCAGCCCCGCCGTCCCGGCCCCCCGCGCCCCCCGCCTCCTCTACGGCAGCCCCGAAATCCGCCGCCCCACCGCCGTACAGGCCGTCCTCGACGCCGAAGGCCCCGCGCTCGTCGTCACCTCCGACCCGACCGTGTGGGCCGAGACCAAGGACGCACGGGCCAAGCTCGGCCCCGTCCTCGTGTACGACCCCGGGCACCTCTGCGACACCCCGGCCCGCCTCCACTGGTCCCCCACCGCCGGCTGCGACCGGGCCGACACCGCCGCCGCGCGCGCCGTGGCGCTGCTGGCGCCCGTACGGCCCCAGGCACGGCTGGACGCGGCGGTGGCCGACACCGCCCAGACCCTGCTCAGCAGCTGGCTGCACGCCGCCGCCGTGGACGGCCGCCCCTTCCGCCAGGTGCACCGCTGGGCGCAGGGGCACGGCGCACACGAGGCGGTACGTATCCTCCGTACCCACCCCAAGGCGTCGAGCGGCGCCGCGGGCCTCCTCGAATCCGCGCTCACCGCGTACCCCGAACGCCGCGAGATCGCCCAGGAGCTGACGGCCAGGGCGTTCGCGGCCCTCTCCTCGGTCCACATCCGCGAAGCCTGCACGCCGCACCGGACCGATTCGCTCGCTCTGGAATCATTCGCGGGCGAGGGGGGCACCCTTTATGTGGTGGGTGAAGCAATCGAGGACCCCAGGTCGCGTCCCGGAGCGATGCCTCTGCTCACCGCCCTCGCATCAAGCGTGGTCGAGCACGGCCGCCGCATGGCCGCACGGTCATCCGCCGGCCGGCTCGACCCGCCCATGACGTTCGTCCTGGACGACGTCGCGGCCGTGGCTCCGCTTCCCCGGCTCCCCGAGCTGCTGTCGACCGGTCAGGACCAGGGCCTGTCGACCCTGGTCCTGCTCCGCTCCCGGGAGCAGGGCCGGGCCCGCTGGCCGGACCACACCCTCACCGCCGGCTAGAGCCTGCCGCCCCCGTCCCCGCCGCCTCGCGCCCCCGCGGCCGCTCGGCCACCATCTCGTACTCCTTCTCCGGCTTCACCGACGCGTCCCCCGGCATCGCCACCGTCTCCCCGCTCCGCAGGAAACCGGCCTTGGCGTAAAGCGCCTCCGCCCGCCCGTTGCGCTCGTGCACGTACAGCCTGACCCGCTCGATCCGCGGATCCGGCAGGGCCCACGACCACTCCAGCGCCGCCCGGAAAAGCTCCTGCGCCACCCCGGTGCCCCGCGCCTCGGGACGTACGAAGACGCCGACGGCGTGGGCCTGGTCGACCTCCGGCGCACCACCGAACGTCCCCTCCGCCCCGGCCCGTTCGACGATCACGGTGACGGTCCCCACCCACCGCCCGTCCGGTGCCTCCGCGACGAACTGCCGCGCCTGGGAGTCCCCCGTGACCCGGCCCGTACGCCCCTTCCAGAAGGAGTCGGGCTCCCTCACGGCCTTCTCGTACGTCTCCAGAAAAGCGATGCCCGCCAGCGGATCCTGGAGCGCGGCGAGCCTCAGCTCCTTCGCCTCGGCCCACTCATCGGCGCGTACGGGTCGAATCAAACAATCCATCCGCCGATACTCGCCCGGCCCCGCCCCGGAGCCAAGCGATTTCGGCGTCGTCCCCGGGTACTCCCCCCGGCGCCCCGCTCCCGCCCGCGGTCGGACGATGCGCCGCCTCCCGCTCCGTAGCGTCGAGTCCATGACCAGCCCGAACGGACCAGACGGAATCGAAGCCATCGAACTCACCAAGCGGCACGGCGGCAAGACCGTCGTCGACGGCCTCACCTTCACCGTCCGCCCCGGCACCGTCACCGGCTTCCTCGGTCCGGGGGCACCTCCCAGGCGTTGGCTCTGGGGGAGGGGCCGGAAAATCCACCACCCTGCGCATGCTCCTCGGCCGGGCCGCACCTGACCCGAGGCCACGCGACCGTCAACAGCCGCGCCTACGCCGCGCGCACCGCCCCGCTCCACGACGCCGGCGCCCTCCTTGAGGCCCGCTCCGTCCACCCCGGCCGCACCGCCCACCACCACCTGAGGGCACTCGCCCACACCCACGGCATCCCGCGCGGCCGCGTCACCCACGTACTCGGCCCCGCCGGCCTCACCGATGTCGCGCCCCGCAGAGGGAAGGGCTTCTCGCTCGGCATGGGACAGCACGTCGCCATGACCACCTTCCACCTGGACGGGCACGCCTACGCCTGACCGCCCGCCGGAGCATCCGGCTTCCTCGTCAAGGACGCTCTCCCGGAAGAGCTCCTGTCCGGCATCCGCGTGGTGGTGACGGACGACGCGGTGGTCGCCCCCAGCCTGACCCGCCGGCTGCTCGACGCGTACGCCCACCACCTGCCGAAGCCGGCAGCCGACGGGGCAGAGCCACACCTGACACCCGCCTCACGCCCCTCACCGACCGGGAGTTGGGAATCCTCACCGTCATCGGCCAGGGCTGGACGAACACCGAAATCGCCGAACGCCCGCACCTCGCGGAATCGACAGTGAAGACCCACGTCTCCGAAATCCTCGCCAAAAGGGGCGCCCGGGACCGAGTGCAGGCGGTCGTCCTGGCATACGACACCAAACTGGTCCGGCCCACCTGAAAAACTGCCCCGGAACGCAGGAAAGCCCCGCACCATGAATGGTGCGGGGCTTTCCCACAATGATTGTTCGGCGGTGTCCTACTCTCCCACAGGGTCCCCCCTGCAGTACCATC
>NZ_BAAAUD010000050.1:0-74582 GCF_039533765.1 Streptomyces enissocaesilis
GCGGACCGCCAGCGCCGCGCGCTCGCCCAGGGACTGCCCTCCCTGATCGACCTGATCACCACACAGAGCACCACCCCCTGACCGACCGGGCGGGCGACCGACCGGACGACCGGACGGCCGGCACAAGAGCGGGGCCGGGTCCGAACCGGTCAGCCGTTGAGGTGGCGTTCCATCCAGTCGGCCGCGGCGCGACGGAACAGCCGCCGGTTGTCCGCCCGCAAGAACTCGTGCCCTTCGTTCCTCAGCAGCAGCAGCTCCGAGGGGATGCCGTGCTCGCGTGCCGCCCGTACCACCTGCTCCGACTCGCCGGGCGGGACGTTCGTGTCGTGCTCACCGTGGACCGCCAGCAGCGGGACCCGCAGCGCGTCGATGCGGCTCATGGGGGACAGCGCGTGCAGGAGTTCCCGGTCGTGTTCGGGATGGCCGTACTTGGCCGCGGCCGACTCCGCGATCCACGGCTCGGTCCCGGCGAAGAAGGTCGCGAAGTCCGACATGCCGCAGACGGCGACGCCGGTACGGAACAGGTCCGGGTGCCACACCAGGGACGCGAGCACCAGATAGCCGCCGTACGAGCGTCCCATCACGGCCAGCCGTGTGGGATCGGCGAGTCCGGCTGTGACGACGTGCGCGGCGCAGTCGGCGACATCGTCGATCGCCGCGAACCGCCCGGTGCCCAGGTCCGCGTCCACGAAGGAGCGGCCCCAGCCCGACGAGCCCCGGACATCGGGCGCGAAGACGTCCAGTCCACGGCCGAGCAGTTCGTGGTAGAGCGGATTGAAGACCGGCCGTTCCTGCTCCTCCGGCCCGCCGTGCAGGTGGATCACGCAGGGTGCCGGTCCGCCGGTGTCACGGTCCGCCGCCCGGTAGTACCAGCCGCCGAGCGGCAGGCCGTCGCGGGCGCGCAGGCGCACCGGCCGGGGACGGACCGGCGGGCGGCCCGGTGGTACGGCGTCCTCGTCCCGCGCCGACCAGCCCGTGCGCACGGGGGGCAGCGAAGACGCGCCGTCGGGAAGCCGCCACACGCCCGGCCGGCGCTGGGAGCCGGAGAGCGCGAGGAACATGCCCCCCGGCCCGGTCGGGACGATGCGTGTCACCACCTCGTGCGGCAGCGGTACGGCAACGGCCTGCGGCGGGGGCGCGCCGCTGTCCTGCCCTGCGATGGGGAGGGTGAGGACTTCCAGCTCGCTCGCACCGTGCACGTTCCAGGCGAGGACGGCCGACCCACCGTCGTCGGAGACGGTCAGCAGCTCGAGGCCCGCGGCGTCACGCCCGGCCACCGCGTCGAGGCCGAGACACTCGCCCCCGGCGCCCAGCGTGGCGACCAGGAGGGCCGGGAACTCGCGGTCGGCGTCGCTGCGCAGCCACAGGGTGCGCCCGTCGGGCGAGAACCGGCCGATCCACGGATCGCCGTCGGCCACCGGCACCGCGCACGTCGTCCGCGCGTCGGTGGTGCGCACCACCATCGCTTCACGCCGCCCGCGTGGGCCGCGGCGCAGGAGCGCGAAACGGCCGTCGGCGCTGATGTCGCACACCCGCAGGGTGGCGGCGCCGGCCTCGGTGGCCAGCAGGACGGGCGAGCCCACTCCCTCGGGGTCGATGAGGTACGCGGCCAGCCCGCCGCTCGTCACCTCGCTGCCCGGGGGGCGCCCGGTCGCCGACGCGGCCGTCCCCGGACGCGGACCGGGCCCTGCGTGGTCCCGGTTGCCGCCGCCGAGCAGGGTGGCGTGGCCGTCCCGGTCGGCCCAGCCCGCGGGCAGCGCCGCGAGCTGCGCGTCGGCGCGGAACGCGCCGTGGGTGTGGCCGGCCGTGCCGGACCCCGCGGCCACGGCGGCCACCGCGTCCACGGTGGCCGGTTCGGCGACGGTGACGGCCAGGGCCGAGCCGTCGCGCGTCCAGCGGCCCAGCTGGGCGAACTGGCCCGGTTCGGCGCCGGCGAGCACCCGGCGGCCGGTGCCGTCGGGCCGTACGCACAGCACTCGGGTGTGCTCACCGCCTCCCGGAGCGGTGGTGTACGCGATCCAGCGGCCGTCGGGTGACCAGGAGACCTCCGTCACCGGGTCCGGATCGGCGTCCAGGAGGTGGGCGGCGCTGCCGTCGGCGGCCGCGGACCACAGCTGCGGTACGCCGGCCCGGTCGCAGATGAAGGCCACCTGCGCGCCCGTGGGGTCCGCCGACGGATACCAGCAGCCGTGGACCACCAGGGGTGTCGGAGTGTCCCGGGCTCCCGGGGCGTCCGGCAGGGGCGTCACCGCCGGGGCCGAGGCCGCGGTCGGAGGGCGGCCCGGCGAGAACCGGTCCGGCGTGCCCGGGAACGCGCCCGGGAACGCCGCCGTGGTCGCGGAGGGGGCGGACGAGGGGGGAGCCTTCCCCGGCTCCCGCGGCCGCCGCTCGCCGATCACCTGATTCCGTGCGTCTGCAGCCATATCTCCAGCAAAGCCACCTGCCACAGGGCGTTGGCTCCCCGCTTGGTCCGGTGCGCGTCGGGCGCCGCCAGGAGTTCGGCGACGTACGGCTCGCGGAAGACGCCCCGCTGCCGGGCTTCGGGAGCGGACAGGGCTTCACGCACGCGTTCGAGTACCGGTCCGGCCATGTGGCGGATCGCCGGGACCGGGAAGTACCCCTTGGGGCGGTCGACGACTTCGCGGGGCAGGACCTGACGGCCGGCGTCCTTCAGCACCCCCTTGCCCCCTTGCGCGAGCTTCAGCTCCGGCGGGCACGCGGCGGCCAGTTCGACCAGTTCGTGGTCGAGGAACGGCACCCGGGCCTCCAGGCCCCAGGCCATGGTCATGTTGTCCACCCGCTTGACCGGGTCGTCGACCATCATGACGTGGACGTCCAGCCGGAGCGCCGCGTCGAGCGCGGTCTCGGCGCCGTCGACCGCCATGTGGGCCCGGACGAAGTCGCCGGAGGCGTCATGGCCGACCAGCATGTGCGGCTGGAGCATCCGGGCCAGGTCGGCGTGCGGCCGGTCGAAGTACACGTCGGCATACGTCTCGGGCTCCTGCTCGCGCTCGACGGCGGCCATCGCCGGATACCAGTGGTAGCCGGCGAGGATCTCGTCCGCGCCCTGTCCGCTCTGGACGACGGTGAGCTCTTTGGCGACCTGCTCCGACAGCATGTGGAAGGCGACGGTGTCATGGCTGACCATCGGCTCGCTCATGGCCTCCACCGCGCCGTCCAGCCCGGTCGACACGCGGTCGGAGGGGATCATGAGCTGGTGGTGGTCCGTGGCGAACCGCTTCGCCACGAGGTCCGAGTAGCTGAACTCGTCGCCCTCCTCACCGTTCTCCGACTCGAATCCCACGCTGAAGGTCGACAGGTCGGTCTGCCCCTCTTCGGCCAGCAGGGCCACGATCAGGCTCGAGTCCAGGCCGCCCGACAGCAGTACACCCACCGGCACGTCCGCGACCATCCGGCGGCGTACGGCCGTGCGGAGGGCGTCCAGCACCGCGTCCCGCCAGTCGGCCGCGTCCATGCCGGCGTACGCGGACCTGCGGGTGTACGACGGCTGCCAGTAGCGGTGCTCCTGGTACCGGCCGTCCCGCTCCACGACCCGCACGGTGGCCGGGGGAAGCTTGCGCACCCCGGCGAGCACGGTCCGCGGCGCGGCCACTGTGGCGTGCCAGCTCAGGTACTGGTGCACCGCCACCGGGTCGAGGGAGGTGTCCACCCCGCCGCCCGCGAGCAGCGCCGGCAGGGTCGAGGCGAACCGCAGGCGGTCCGCCCCCTCGGTCAGGTACAGCGGTTTGATGCCCAGGCGGTCGCGGGCCAGCACCAGGCGGCCGGTGTCGTGTTCGGCGATGGCGAAGGCGAACATCCCGAAGAGGTGCTCGACGCAACCGGTGCCCCACTGACGGTAGGCCTTGAGCAGCACTTCGGTGTCCGAGGTGGAGAAGAAGCGGTGCCCGAGGCCCTCCAGCTTCCTGCGGAGCTCCTGGTAGTTGTAGATGCAGCCGTTGAAGACGCCGGTGAGTCCGTTCTGCGCATCGGTCATGGGCTGGGCCCCGCGCTCGGACAGGTCGATGATCTTCAGTCGGCGATGCCCCAGAGCCACCGCGCCCTGCGACCACATGCCCCGCCCGTCGGGACCGCGCGCCGCGAGCCGGTCAGTCATCCGTTCGACCGCTGCGACGTCGGGCCGCCCGCCGTCGAACCTCATCTCTCCGCTCAGTCCGCACATGCGGCACCCCCGCGGTTGCCGGCCGCAGGGACTCCCGGCAGCAGGATCCCCCTCGTCGGATCGGCGGTGTCGAGTTCCTCCGCCCCTGCAGTAACACTCACGGCTTCTCCTCACAGAAAATTCCGTCGGACCCACGGCCGCGCTGCCCCGTCGCGGTAACACTGGGTCGCTGACAGGTCGTCGTTGTCGTCTGCGGGTTCCCCGCGCGATACCACATATGCCCCACAGGTAACATCCGCCCGTTCGGTGTGCCCGGGAGCCCCGCCGTCACGGCGGGGCTCCCGGGCACAGCAGGAACAGGGCCGTGTCGTCCCTGCGGTCGCCCGACGGCCGTGCGTGCCGCACGAGGCCGTCGGCTAGGGCTTCGAGGTCGTGGTCCCCGGCGCTGAGGGCTTCGGCGAGGTCCGCGGTCGCGTCCTCGATGTCGGTGCCCGGTGTTTCGACCAGACCGTCGGTGAACAGGGCCAGGACGGCGCCGGGCGGCAGGGCGACGTCGACCGCCTGGTAGTCCGCCGCGGGGTCGATGCCGAGGAGGAGTCCGGGCGGCAGGGCGGGGCTTCGGGTACGCCCTCCGGGGTGGCGCAGGAGCGGCGGAGGGTGGCCCGCGGTCGCCAGGCACGCGCGCCGGCGGGCGAGATCGAGCTGGACGTACAGGCAACTGGTGAACAGTCCCGGGTTCAGGTCGGTGAGAAGGCGGTTGGTCCGCGCGAGAACGTCGTCGGGGGACGCGCCGGCCATGGCGTGGGCCCGCACGGCGGTACGGACCTGCCCCATCAGGGCGGCCGCGGTGACGCTGTGCCCCTGGACGTCTCCGATGACCGCGGCGGCCGTGGTGTCGTCGAGGCGGATCAGGTCGTAGAAGTCGCCCCCGACGTCCATGCCGCGGGTGGCGGGCAGATAACGGGCCGCCACCCGCAGGCCGGGGAACTCCGGCAGTGTCTGGGGCAGCAGGCTCTCCTGGAGGCTGCGGGCGAGTCCGCTCTTGGTGTCGTACAGATGAGCGCGGTCCAGTGCCTGGGCGGCCAGTCCGCCGAACGCCGTCAGCAGGGCGCGTTCGTCGTGCCCGAAGACGTGGGGGCGCGCATAGGCCAGTACGCAGCAGCCGATCGGACGCCCCGAGGCGAGGAGGGGGAGGAAGGCCCAGGCGTTGTTGCCGTCGTCGGCCATGGAGCCGGGAAAGGCGTCGCCGAGTTCGCGGCGGGAGGCGAAGAAGGCCGGCTCGCCCGTTTCCACCACGCGTCCGCCAGGGCTGTCCGGCGTCAGCGCGGCCCCGTCGAAATGCGCCACCCCCCGCGAGCTGTAGCCGTGATGACCTCGCACGCGGAGCCTTCCCGCCTGTGCGGCGAGCAGTACGACGGCCTGGGCACCGAAGCTGGGTGCGATCTGGCCGACCACCAGCCGGATCACATCGGGCACGCTGAGGGCCTCGGTCAGTGCGGCGGCGAGATGGGCCAGCTGGTACAGCACCCCCGCGCCGGTCGGTCCCGCCCCCGTCCGCGGTACCGCGGTCCGGGCCGGCGCGGATACGTGCGCGCCCGTGGCGACACGGGAGCGGGCGATGCGGACGCTGATCCCCCGGGCATCGGGATAGAGCTCGAAGGACAGCCACAGGCCGTCCGGGCGCCGGACCATGAAGGATGTGGGATGACGGCTCATCACCGCCGATCGGTAGCGGTCCTCGAACACCGGGTCGTCCAGCCAGGGCAGGCTCTCCCAGGGGCGCGCCCCGAGCAGGGTCGGGACGTCACCGCCGACCAGCGCCGCGCCGACCGGGGTGATGAACGTGATCCTGCCGTCGAGATCGAGCGCGCAACCGCCCTCCGGAAGCCGCTCGGCGAAGTCCACCGCCGCCGACGCCTCGGTCTGGGTGAGCGTTCGCCGCCGCGGTACCGGCATGATCCGCGGTCCGGCCTCCGGCAGGACCGGACGGCCGCCGTCGGCGGCGCGGCGCAGAGCCGCGCCGACATAGCCGCATGCCTTCTGGACAGCCCGTTGCCGTTCCCGTTCGATCACCGGGGGGTGGGATCCCGGCCACAGCAGCAGCAGTCCGCCCCAGGTCCGCTGCGCGCTGAGGGCCGGAGCGGCGGCGAGGGCGAACGAGTACGGCAGCGCGAGGCCGAGGCGGGGGTAGCGGCGGGCCAGCTCCCCCTCGGCCCCGACCCACACCAGCCGGCCTTCCCGCACCGCTTCGGCCAGTGGGCCCGAGGCCGACATCCCGACCCTGGCCCAGGGCATCGCCAGGCTGGACGGCACTCCGGCGAGGACAGCGGCGGAGAGCACGTGACCGTCCGACGACAGTACGTAGATCCCGCCGCCGTACGCCCCGGTCTCGCGCAGCGCCCGGGAGAGCAGCCGGTCCAGCACTTCCGGCGCCCCGGCCTCCTCCGGCGAAGCCATGTCCTACTCCCCTGTTTCCCCTGTTCGCCTGCACGGCCGCACGCGGCTACGGCCCCTGTGGGCACGCCGCGAAGCCTCACGCCTCATGAGACCGCCCTTTCAGGGTGCGGAAAATAACACCGTATACGGACATTACGCCCACCGCGTGGCGGTACGCCCGCGCGAGCTTCCGGAGGCCGCGCCCCGCCGCCTTCCCGCCCGCACCGCACGAGACCGGCGGTCCCGCCCGTCCGCGCACCGGTTCCGGCGCCTCACGGGCCGTCCCGTACGGCCGTCGCCACCGCGCCGATAATCCGACGGCGTGAAACGGATGCAGCGGGTCGTCGGCTCGGCGGTGGGTGACGCGCCGGGCGGCCCCTTCGAGTTCGGCCCCGCCGGGGCGTTCTCCACGCGGTTCCCGGCGCACCGTGCCGACGACGAGATGTGCGGAGGCGGCGGCTGGGAGCCCGGCGAGGCCACGGACGACACGCAGACGGCCGTCCTGGTGGCGGAGTCGCTGCCGGAACAGAACGGCCTGGACCTGCCGGACCTCTTCGCGCTTCCAGAACTGGGCCGCGTCGGAGCCCAAGGACATCGGCCTGCAGACCGAGGGCGTACTCACCGGCAGCATGCCCTGGGACATGGCCGCCGCAGTCCACTTCCAGGTCGACCAGCACGCCGCGGGCAACGGCTCCTCGATGCGGGCGGCCACCTCCGCGGCCCACTGCGCACGGGAGGGACAGCAGGCCACGATGGACGCCGCCCGTCGCATCGCCGCCCTGACCCATGGCGACCGCGCCGCCTGGGAGGGGACGGCCGTCTTCCACGAACTCGTACGGGTCGCGCTGGAGGGCGCCGAGCCCCTCGGCGCCCTCCCCCGCGTCCTGGACCACGCCCCCCGGACCACCGTCAGCGATACGCCACCGTCCTCGCCCCTAGCTGGCACCCCGACCGGGCCACCGAGTTCGACGGAGCCGTCTGGCCGGGCCTGGGCTCCGCCGTCTGGGCCCTGCGCACGACGGCCGGTTACGAGGACGCGGTCCGCGCCGCGATCGACCTCGGCGGTGACACGGAAACCGTCGCCGCGGTCACCGGCGGTCTCGCCGGCGCGTACTACGGACTGGACGCGATTCCCGCCCGCCGGACCGAGCGTCTGCACGTCCCCCTGCCGGGATCCGGTGGCCGGGTGCTGCGTCTGCCGGATCTGCTCGGCCTCGCGCACCGCCTCGGAACCCGAACCCTGCCGCGGGGAACCGGCAGGGGGCGGAGCCCGCGGCCCGAGGAGCACCGGCCGCTCCGGAGTCCGGGGCGTACGGACGCGCCGTCTGCCTCGTCCGTGAGCCGGTCGCCCCCGGTGCGGGCCGGTGGCACGTACCGGTCGTCATGTACCGATTGCCATGTATCCGCGCGGTGAACGGCGCGCAGGGGCGGAGGCGACGGGCCGGGCGGCCGCGGCGTGTCAGTGCTTCCGCCGCACCGACACGCCCACGAGCCACACGGCGAGAATCGCCGCGGACGCCACTGCGGCCCTCCGGCCGCGGAACGCCCGGACGCCGTTGGGCAACAGGTCGCGGGCGCGGTCGAACACGCTCAGGGGAATCCCGGCCAGGGCGTTGCCGGGCGGCCGGCGCGGCACGGTCGGATGCGGACGGGTGGGAGCGGTGCGACGGACGGTCTCCCAGGTCGAGCCCAGACGGCGCAGGCGCGCGGGGTCATGGCCCAGGACCTCCTGCAGGCGTGGCAGGAGCAGGTCCTCCTCGTCCCGGATGTCCTGCCGGATCAGGGCGAAGACCTGGCCGGTCAGGTGATCGTGGCGGGGATCGTCCGGGTCCGTGCGCTCGATGTCGGCCACGAGGTCGTTGATCTCCTGGTGTTCCTCCTCGACCCGCGAGGTCAGCGCCTCGCCGTCGGGTGCGAGCCGCCGCAGGGCGGGCCACAGCACGGTCTCCTCGGCGAAGGCGTGGCTGAAGGTCAGCTGGACGATGTCCTTCAGCGTCTGCTGCCGCTCCTCCCGTGGCCGGTCGCCGGATGCGTAGAGGTTCATGAGGCGGTCGAGTTCGGCGTGGTCACGGCGCTGGCGCGCCAGGATGCTGGCCTGGCCGCCGAGTTGCTCGACACTCTGCTGAGCGATGGAGAGAGGCATGGGATGTCCTAACGCGTGGCGCCGGTGCGGGTGCGGCGGGTGAGCAGGACGCCGAGGGCGACCATGCCCAGGCCCAGGACGAAGTGCAGCCAGTTGTCGGCCGTGTTGACGGGGACGAAGTTGGCCGCGCTGTCGTGGTCGATGAACAGGCCGTACAGCCACAGCACCAGGTAGACGGCACCGCCGCCGATGAGGTAGGTGCGGGCGGTGGACGCGGCGCGGGCCATGGCCACACCGGCGACGCCGAACAGCAGGTGCACGATGTTGTGCAGGACGGACACCTGGAACACACCGAGCAGCTTGGCCTCGGAGTGGTGCTCGGCGAACTTCATCGTGTCGTAGTCGGTGGTGATGCCGGGGACGAACCCGAGGACGCCCACCAGCAGGAAGACCGCGCCCACCAGCAGCGCGGCCTGCTGCACAGGGGTCCGGGCGCTCGACGCCGTGCGGTGCCGAGTAGTCATGAGCGCTCTTTTCCTTCTCACAGGGGCGGCCTTGCGGACCCGTCCGATCAGGTCCTCACCGCGCCGGTTACCCCGCCCTCCCGGCATTAGACCGATCCCTCCCGGATCACCCGGCCGCTGTCCCGCCGCGCCCTCGGACGAGTGCTCTGCCGCCTCTGCTGGGCCTTGCCCCCCCAGGCTGGGGGGCAAGGCCCAGCAGGCCGGTGATCAGGCCGCGGACGACAGTTCCTGCCGTACGGTGATCGCGTTGAGGCGGATCGTGTACCGCGCGGTGTCCTCGACGGTCAGGGACCGGGCCTGCTCCGGGCCCAGCGCGACCGTCACATTGACGCAGAAGGCGATGGCGTAGAGCGCGTCCCGCGTCTCCTCGTCCTGGAGGGCGAACAGCAGGTTGTAGTAGTAGCTCGTACGGTCCGCCTCCTCCCGGTAGAAGGAGAGGTGCGTGCCCTCCTGCCGGCCCAGGTCCACGAAGGCTCCGGCGAGGGCCCGCTCGGCCTTGTCCCAGAACGCGGAGTCGGCGGACGGGAACGGAAGGGCCTGGCGCACGGCCTCCTTGAGGGAGAGGACCATGACGCTGACGGGAGCGGTCTCCTGCAGCCCCCAGCCGCGGATGATCTTCACGGTCGAGCAGTCGGGGATGCCGCTCGCCGCCCGGCTGATCTCACCGAAGTCGAAGTCCACGGTCGCCGGGGCGATCGCGTGCTGGAACCCGGCCTCGACGCTCCGCGCCCGGTCCGTGAAGGACGACCCCACCTCGAAGACCGTCTTGAAGGTCGTCTTCCCGGTGGCGATCTGATCGGCCATTGCTGCTCCTAGCGTGTCGGAAGTGATCGCGCCCGGTCGGCAAGTATGCCGTTCGCCCTTCCGTCTCCCGCACGGGGCACGGTCCGTCCCTGCGCCCGTCACGTCCGCCGCACCTGCCGTACCCGCCCTGCCCGTCACAACGGGTCGTCGGGCAGCCAGGACAGGTCGTCCAGGTCCGGCTCCGGCGCCGGCTGCCGGCCGTCGGTCAGGGACTGTTCGGTCCACATGACCTTGCCGGTCGGCGTGTATCTCGTTCCCCACCGGCCCGCGAACTGGGAGACGAGGAACAGACCGCGCCCGCCCTCGTCCGTCGTGGCCGCACGCCGCAGGTGCGGGGCGGTGCTGCTGCCGTCGGACACTTCGCAGATGAGACCGCGCTCGTACATCAGCCGTACGTGGATCGGCTCGGAGCCGTAACGGATCGCGTTGGTGATCAGCTCGCTCAGCATGAGCTCGGTCGTGAACCCGATCTCCCCGAGCCCCCACGTCTCCAGCTGGCGGCCGCACGCGGCGCGGACGGGGGCGACGGCCGCGGGGTCGGGAGCAACGTCCCAGTCCGCGACCCGTGCCGGGTCCAGCAGATGGGTACGGGCCACCAGCAGCGCGATGTCGTCCCGGCGGTGCGGGGGCAGCATGGCGCTGAACACGGCCTGGCAGGTCTCCTCCGGTGTCGCGTCCGCGTGGTCGGCCAGGGTCTGCCGCAGGAGGCGCAGGCCGGTGTCGATGTCGCGGTCGCGGTGTTCGATGAGGCCGTCGGTGTAGAGGACGAGCCGGCTGCCCTCGGGCAGCCGCACTTCGGCGGTCTCGAAGGGCAGGCCGTGGAGGCCCAGGGGTGGAAAGACCGGCACGTCGAGAAAGTCCACCGTGCCGTCGGGACGGACCAGCCCGGGGGCGAAATGCCCCGCCGTGGCCATGGTGCACAGCCCGGAGGCCGGGTCGTAGATGGCGTACAGACAGGTGGCTCCCGTGATGCTGTCGCCGCCGTCGTCCCCCTCTTCCTCGTCGATGCGGGAGACCAGCTCGTCCAGGTGGCCCAGCAGTTCGTCCGGCGACAGGTCGAGTGCGGAGAAGTTGTGGACCGCGGTGCGCAGCCGGCCCATGGTGGCGGCGGCGTGCAGGCCGTGGCCGACGACGTCGCCGACGACCAGGGCGACCCGCGCCCCCGGCAGCGGGATGGCGTCGAACCAGTCGCCGCCCACCCCGGCCTGCGCGGGCAGGTAGCGGTACGCGACGTCCAGGGCGTCCTGCTCGGGCAGGACGCGGGGCAACAGGCTGCGCTGGAGGGTCACGGCCATGGCGTGTTCGCGGGTGAAGCGACGGGCGTTGTCGATGGCGACCGCGGCGCGGGCGGCGAGTTCCTCGGCGAACGCCAGGTCCTCCTCCTCGAAACACCCGGTGGACTGCGAGCGCCAGAAATTGACCATGCCCAGGACGACACCGCGTGCCTGCAGCGGCACCGAGACGAGAGAGTGGATGCCGTAGGCGAGGGCATGGCCGGCCCCTACGGGGTCCTGGGCCCGCCAGCCGTGGGCGACCCTCAGATCGGCTTCGAGCACCGCACGGCCGCTCGCCAGAGCCGCTGCCATCGGCGTGGTGGGGACGACGAACCTGACCAGGTCGCCCACCGGCTGGAAGGGGCGGTCCTCGCCGACACCGCTCACGGCCGCGCGGCGCATTTCGGTGTGCGCACCGGTAGGCTCCTCGCCGCGCAGTACGGGATCCAGCAGCTCCAC
The DNA here is from genome assembly GCF_039533765.1 of Streptomyces enissocaesilis. Lineage (NCBI taxonomy): Bacteria > Bacillati > Actinomycetota > Actinomycetes > Kitasatosporales > Streptomycetaceae > Streptomyces > Streptomyces enissocaesilis. Next base: position 11,701 of record NZ_BAAAUD010000050.1, read on the forward strand.
CGTGGCGAAGTCCGCGAACCGGGGGACCGCCACCTCCGAGAGCTCCTCGGCGGTGCGCATCACGTCCAGTGTGGTCCCGATCCGCACCCCGGCCTCGTACAGCAGTTTCAGGCGCTCCCGGGCGACCTCGGCCGCGCCGGACAGCACCCGCAGCTCGGTGGTGTCCCGGAACGTCGCGGCAGTGCCGGGGGGGCCGCCGTACGGGGCGGTTGGGCGTGTGTTGACGGCCAGCAGCCGGTCACCGGCCAGGTGGATCTCGTCGGTCACCGCGCGGCCCGAGGCCAGCAGCGTGGCGATGGGGGCGTCGAGGCCCAGGTCGGTGACGTGCCGCCCCTCCGCGCCGGCGGGCAGCTCCAGGAGCCTGCGCGCCTCGTCGTTCACCAGTGTCAGCCGGTCGTCGTCCCCGATGATGAGCACCCCCTCCCGGACGGCGTGCAGAACCGCGTCGTGGTGTTCGTACATCCGGGTCATCTCGGCGGGGCCGAGGCCGTGCGTCTGCCGTCGCAGCCTCCTGCTCACGAGTACGGCGCTGCCTGTGGCCAGGGCGAGCGCGCCGACGGCGGAGACGAGGAGCACCGGCAGGTGGCGGTCCACCGCGTCCCCGACGTTCTCGACCGTGACGCCCGCCGTGACCAGGCCGACGACGGAACCGTCGGCGTCGGTGACGGGGACGACGGCCCGGGCCGCGTCGTTCGGGGCACCCTTGAAGATCTCCGTGAAGGCCTCTCCGGCAGCGGCGCGTTCCACGCCCTCGGTGCGCTTGCCGACCAGCCTCGGATCGGTGTCGGCGTACCGGGTGCCGTCCGGCGCCATCACCACCATGAAGTCCACGCCCGATCCCCGCTGGGCCGCGTCCATGTGGGTCCGCAGCGCGGCGGCCGGGTCACGGGACCGCAGCGCCTCGACGGTGCCGGGGGCCCGCGCGAAGGACGCCGCGGCGGCGAGGGACCGGTTCTGGGCGTCCCGCTCGCTGTCCTGGCGCGTCTGGAACGCGAGCGCGACCACCGCGGCCGTGATCAGCAGCACGGCGACCACGATCTGGAGGAGGAGCACCTGACCCGCGGCGCTGCGCACCTCCAGCAGGGAACGCACACCTCGCCGCGACGCGCCTCCGAGACGTCCACTCATGCACCATTTTTAGCATTAAGTTACTTTTCGGGCGCAGGTCCCGCAGGTCCCGCAATTCGCGGCCGGAGCGAATCAGCGGCGGGCCACCGGGCCGGGACCGGCGACGACGGTGGCGCGCACGGGCTCACGCGCTCTTCCGCGGGGCGATCTCCTGGATCAGGCCCTCGACGAGCGCCTTGATCTCGTCGCGGATGGGGCGTACGGATTCGACGCCCCGACCGGCCGGGTCTTCGAGCTCCCAGTCGAGGTAGCGCTTGCCGGGGAAGACGGGGCAGGTGTCCCCGCAGCCCATGGTGATGCACACGTCCGACGCCTCGACCACGTCGACGGTGAGGATCTTGGGGGTCTCGGCGGACATGTCGACGCCCACCTCACGCATGGCCTCCACGGCCGCCGGATTCACCGAGTCGGCCGGGGCGGAACCGGCGGAGCGGACCTCGACGCGGTCCCCGGCCAGATGGGCGAGCCAGGCCGCGGCCATCTGGGAGCGGCCGGCGTTGTGGACGCAGACGAACAGCACGGAGGGCTTGTCGGACACGGCGGGTCTCTTCTCGCGCAGGACGGGCACACATCAGCACCCGATGGTGTCAGCCACCACTGATGTGACAGTATCAGCGCATGATGACGTCAGTCGACACTGAACTGATCCGGGTCCTGGCAGACCCCCTCAGGCTCCGGATCGTGAACCTGCTCGCCCGCGAGACGCTGTGCACCACGCACCTCGTGGCGGAGACCGGCGCCAGGCAGACCAACCTCTCCAACCACCTGAGAGTGCTGCGCGAGGCCGGGGTGGTGGAGACCGAGCCGTGCGGCCGCTTCACCTACTACAAGCTGCGCCCCGACGTCATCGCCCAGCTCGCCGGCCGGTTCGCAGAGCTGGCCGCATCCGCTCGTACCGCTGCCGAGAACAAGAGGGCCTGTCCGTGACCCCCACGCAAGCACCCGCGACCGCCGAGGACTCCTCGGTCGTCCGGAAGCTGTCGACCCTCGACCGCTTCCTCGCCGTATGGATCCTGATCGCCATGGGCCTGGGGCTGGGCCTCGGACGGCTGGTCCCCGGCCTGAACGACGCCCTCGCCGAGGTCGAGATCGGCGGCATCTCGCTGCCGATCGCCGCGGGTCTGCTGATCATGATGTATCCGGTCCTCGCCAAGGTCCGCTACGACGGGCTCGACGCGGTCACCGGCGACAAGAAGCTCATGGTCTCGTCGCTGGTCGTCAACTGGGTCGTCGGCCCGGCGCTCATGTTCGCGCTGGCCTGGATCTTCCTTCCCGACCTGCCCGAGTACCGCACCGGCCTGATCATCGTCGGCCTGGCCCGCTGCATCGCGATGGTCATCATCTGGAACGACCTGGCCTGCGGCGACCGCGAAGCCGCCGCCGTCCTGGTCGCCCTGAACTCGGTCTTCCAGGTCATCGCGTTCGGCCTGCTCGGGTGGCTCTACCTCGACCTGCTGCCCGGGTGGCTGGGCCTGGGCGAAGGCGGGACGCTCGACATCTCGATGTGGAAGATCGCCCTGAACGTCGTCATCTTCCTCGGCGTCCCGCTGCTGGCCGGGTTCCTGACCCGCCGCGTCGGAGAGCGGAGGATGGGCCGCGAGAGCTACGAGGCGGAGTTCCTGCCGAAGATCGGCCCCTGGGCGCTCTACGGGCTGCTCTTCACGATCGTCGTCCTCTTCGCCCTCCAGGGGAGGACGATCACCTCACAGCCGCTGGACGTGGCCCGCATCGCGCTGCCGCTGCTCGTCTACTTCGCACTGATGTGGTTCGGCACGTTCGCGCTGGGCAAGGCCATCGGCCTGGCGTACGACCGCACCGCCACCCTCGCCTTCACCGCCGCCGGCAACAACTTCGAGCTCGCCATCGCCGTCGCCATCGCCACCTTCGGCGTCACCTCCGGCCAGGCCCTGTCGGGTGTCGTCGGCCCCCTGATCGAGGTCCCCGTCCTGGTGGCCCTCGTCTACGTGTCGCTGGCCCGGCGAAGGAAGTTCGGGGCACCGCCGCTCAGCTCGTGACGCGTCGCCCCGATGCGGTGGTGGCCGGCGGCGGGCGGGGCGGGTNCACCGGCCCGTTCGTGAGCCCCTGCGCGACGGCGTCCCCGCCGGTTGTTCCGTGTACGGACGCGCAGGGCCGGGATCACTTGGTGGCGCCCTGCGCGAAGCCGTTGTAGATCCAGCGCTGGAGGCAGAGGAAGACGACCAGGGTGGGGACGATCACGAGGATGGCGCCTGCCGAGATGTTCTCCCAGTGCGCCCCGAAAGGCCCCTTGAAGCGGAACAGGGCGGTGGAGATGGTGCCGAGCTCCTGGGACGGCATGTAGAGGAAGGGGATGTAGAAGTCGTTGTAGACGGTGATTCCCTTGATGATCACGACCGTGGCCACCGCCGGCTTCAGGAGCGGGAAAATGATCTTCCGGTAGATCGTGAAGGCGTTCGCCCCGTCCAGGCGGGCGGCTTCGTCCAGGGACGTCGGGATACCCCGGATGAACTGCAGGAAGATGTAGATCGAGACGATGTCCGTGCCCATGTACAGCAGGATCGGGGCCCAGCGGGTGTCGAACAGGCCGAAGCCGTTGACGACCTGGAAGGTCGCGACCTGCGTGGTGACACCCGGTACGAGCGTGGCGACGAGGAACAGCGCCATGACGAGCTTCTTGGCGCGGAAGTCGAAGCGGTCGATCGCGTAGGCGGTCATCGAGCCGATGACGACGGTGCCGCTGATGGAGAAGAGCAGGATGAAGGCCGTGTTGCCGAAGGCGGTGAGCATCTTGCCGTCGGTGAACGCGGTGGCGTAGTTGCTGAAGTTGAGCCAGTCGCCCGGCAGGGAGAGCGCGCCCCCGTCGGTGGCTTCCTCCGACGTCTTGAGCGACGTCAGGAAGACGACGACGAGCGGCAGGAGAACCGCCAGGCACGCGGCGATCAGCGACAGGTAGGTCAGGGCCGGTCCGAGCCGGCGGCGTCCGCCGCGTCGGGCGGGCAGGGCCGTGGTCATACGAGGTCCACCTTCTCATCGGGCACGAGACGGCGCTGGATCCAGGTGATCAGGAGAATGATCAGGAGCAGCACGACCGCGGCTGCCGAGGCCAGGCCGGTCTTGTTGAACTGGAAGGCGAGCTTGACCGTCTGGATGACGAAGGTCGAGGTACCGGTCGCGCCGCCCGTCATGATGTACGGGATCTCGAACACGGCGAGGGAGCCGGAGACCGCCAGGATGACGCTGAGGCTGAGCACGGGCTTGATGCTCGGGGCGATGATGTACCGGAACTGCTGCCACTTGCCGGCACCGTCCAGTTCGGCGGCTTCGTACAGCTCTCCGGGGATGGACTGGATCGCGCCCAGGAACAGCACGAAGTTCAGCCCGGTGTACCGCCAGACGGAGACTCCGGCCAGCGACGTGTTCGCGGAGACGGGGTCGCCGAGCCAGGCGTGGTCGGTGTCGGCGCCGAACCAGGACAGCACGGAGTCGAGCGTGCCGCCGTCCTGGAAGAAGTAGAGGAAGACGAAGCCGATGGCGACGCCGTTGACGAGGTAGGGGAAGAAGAGGATCCCCTTGAAGAAGGTGCGGAACCTGAGGTCGAAGCTCAGTACGGCCGCGAAGTACAGCGCGACGGTGATCTGGACGGCGGACGCGGCGAGGTAGTAGCCGCTCACGAAGAAGACCCGGAAGAGTTCCGGCCGGGTGAAGATCTGGGTGTAGTTGTCGACGCCCGTGAAGTCGCGGTCCGGGCTGATGCCGTCCCAGTCGGTGAAGCTGTAGAAGACCATGTTCACCACGGGGACGTAGGTGAACGTGATCAGCAGGGCCAGCGGGATCGCCAGGAACAGCCACGGTGTGATCTGCCGGAGAGGGCTGCTCCGCCAGGAACGGCCCGGAGGGTCGCCGGGCGCGCCGCGCCGCGCGGCCCCGCGGTCCGCCCCGCGCGCCGCGGGAGCCGCTCCCGCGGGGGACTGCGCGGGCGCGGTGTCGGTTGTTTCGGTCATGTCGGCCTTTCTGTCCGCTGATGCCGTACGACAGGGGCCCCGGCCGGTGTCGTACGGCCGGGACCCGCGTCCGCCGTCCGTCAGGAGCCGGCGGTCCTCGCCGCCTCGTCCCACTTCCTGTCCAGGTCGGTGAAGAAGTCCTGGAGGCTGCCCCTCTGGGCGCCGCGCGCCATGTCGATCAGCTTCTGGCGGTAGTCGGGCTTGGCCAGACCGATCTCGGCGGCGTTGTCGATCGCGTTGACCTGCCCGGTCTCCGCCTCGGAGCGCTCCACCAGCTTGACATCGTTGTCAACGTAGTCCTTGAGCGTGCTGGGCAGGGGAGCCGACTTCACCGCGGGGACCGCGCCCTCCTTCTGCGAGTAACCGGACTTCTCGGTGAACCAGTCGATCCAGGCCCGGGCGGCCGTCTTGCGCTCGGAGTGGATGCTGACGGCCTGCTGGTAGTCGGAGACGACGGTGGCGCAGAACGCGCCGTCCTTCTGCACGGGGAAGGGCATGAAGCCGATGTCCTGCGGATCGGTGCCCGCCTTCTTCGCGGCGTCCCGCATCTGCGTGATCGCCCACGAACCGAGCTGCATGGTCGCGATCTCCCCCTTGGCGATCAGGGTCTTGGAGCTCTCCCAGTTGGTGGTGGTGGGGTCCTTCTCGGCCAGCCCGTCGTGGACGATGTCGTACAGGAGCGAGTCGATGACGTTCAGCTCACTGCCCTGCTTCCACGGGGAGACGGGGCCGGCGAGCCGGTCACCGGCCTTCGCGTCACAGGTGACCGAGCCGATGTTGTTGCTCCAGCTGCTGAGCGGCCAGCCGTCCTTGAAGTTGGTGTAGTACGGGACCGCGCCGGTCTTGTCCTTGATCGCCTTCAGGGCGGTCGTGAACTCCTCGGGGGTGGTCGACCACCGCGTGACGCCGGCCTTCTTCCAGACGGCCTTGTTGTAGACGAAGCCGTTGGCCGTGCCGAACTGGGCGACGCCGTAGACCTTGCCGCCGACATCCGTCTTGTCGCTGAAGCGGTACTTGTCCGCGAGTTCGGAGGTGGCGCCCAGGGGGGCGAAGAACTTCGGGTAGTCGCCCTTGGCGACCACGCCGGGGATCATCAGCACGTCGCCGTACGCCTTGGTGTTCATCCGGATCCTGACCTCCCCCTCGTAGTCGGTGAGGGCCTCGAACTTGACCTTCACCTTGGGGTAGGTCTTGTTGAACTCGGCGGCGTAGGCCTTCATCGCCCCGCTCTGGACGAGGTCCGTACGCGGCGTCAGGACCTTGATCTCGCCCGAGGCGTCGCCCGGGTCCACGGGGGCGGCCGCCGTCTCGCCGGAGGCGGCACCTCCGCCGCCGCACCCCGTCACGGTCAGCAGCGCGACGGTCAGCAGCGCGCCCGTGAGCGTCTTCGTCTTCCCCATGTGCCAGCTCCTTCAGGGTTGCGGATCAGGTCCGCGGTGGGATGTCGGCACTATGTCAGGCGGATGTGAACCGGTAAAGCTCTGATTTCCGGCACGATGCCCAATCGTTACCGGAGGCGGGCAATCCCTTGAAAGAAGAAGCAAAACAGGGACGTTGCGTTACTCCAGCGCCTCTGAACTGAGCTTTACCGGTTCATGGACAGAGGCTCGGAGCCGGGTTACGTTGTGCGGCGTCGTACATCCACCTGGCCCGAGTCAGGCGATTGGAGCCGCACCATGAAGGACGTCACCCAGCTGACCGAGGGCTGGAGCCTGCGCCACGAGGGGGCGCTGCTCCCGGCGCGGGTTCCCGGCTGCGTCCACACCGATCTGCTGGCCGCCCAGCTCATCCCCGACCCGTTCATCGGCCGCAACGAGACCGAGGTCGCCTGGGTCGGCAGGCGGGCGTGGTCCTACGTCACGGACCTGTCGCACGACAGCGCCCACGAACGCACCGACCTGGTTTTCGACGGGCTGGACACCGCCGCGGAGATCACCCTGGCCGGCGAGGTTCTCGGTACGACGCGCAACATGCACCGCGGTTACCGGTTCGACGTCACGGGGCGCACCGGAACGCTGGAGGTCGGCTTCGCCTCCGCCTACGACGAGGCGGCGGCGGTCCGGGACCTGACCGGGGAGCGGCCCAACGTCTACCCCGAGCCCTTCCAGTACATCCGCAAGATGGCCAGCAGCTTCGGCTGGGACTGGGGCCCCACCGTGGTGACCGCGGGCATGTGGCGCCCCGTACGGCTGGAGCACTGGTCGACCGCCAGGATCGCGCGGGTGCGCCCCCTCGTCACGGTCGCGCAGGACGGCACGGGCCGTGTGGAGGTGCGCCTGCGGGTGGAGCGTACGGAGCGGGGGGCCGGACGGCGGCTCGTCGCGCGCGCCCGCGTGGCGGGGACGCGGGCCGAGGCCGAGGTCCCCTTCGACGGCGAGGAAGCCGTGCTGCGCCTGGAGGTTCCCGGGGCCCGGCTCTGGTGGCCCCGCGGATACGGTGAACAGCCCCTCTACGACCTCGGCCTGACGCTGCTGGACGAGACCGGCGCCCTCGACACCTGGCACCGCCGGATCGGGTTCCGCACCGTCGAACTGGACCGTTCCGCCGACGAGCACGGGACGGGTTGCACGTTCGTCGTCAACGGCGTGCGGATCTTCGCGCGCGGGGTCAACTGGATCCCGGACGACGTCCTGCCGAGCCGCGTCACCCCCGAGCGCTACCGGACCCGGCTGACACAGGCCGCCGGGGCCAACGTCGACCTCGTCCGGATCTGGGGCGGCGGCATCTACGAGGACGACGCCTTCTACGACGTCTGCGACGAGCTGGGCCTGATGGTCTGGCAGGACTTCCCCTTCGCCTGCGCCGCCTACCCCGAGGAGCAGCCCCTGCGCGGAGAGGTCGAGGCCGAGGCGCGTGACAACGTTGTCCGTCTGATGCCGCACCCGAGCCTGGTCCTGTGGAACGGCAACAACGAGAACCTGTGGGGCTTCCGGGACTGGGAGTGGGAGCCGGCCCTGGCGGGCGACTCGTGGGGAGAGGGGTATTACCTCGGCCTGCTGCCACGGATCGTCGCCGAACTCGACCCCACCCGCCCCTACACGGCGGGCAGCCCCTGGTCCGGCTCCTGGGACCACCACCCCAACGACACGCGCCACGGCACCCACCACTCCTGGGAGGTGTGGAACCGGCAGGACTACGCGGAGTACCGGGCGAGCGTGCCCCGGTTCGTCGCCGAGTTCGGCTGGCAGGCCCCTCCGGCGATGGCGACCCTGCGCAGGGCCCTGCCCGGCGAGGACCTCGCCCCCGACTCCCCCGGCATGCTCCACCACCAGAAGGCCGAGGACGGCAACGGCAAGCTCGACCGGGGCGTGGCGCGTCACTTCGCCCTGCCCGGGAACGACTTCGACCGGTGGCACTACCTCACCCAGGTCGTCCAGGCGCGCGCCGTCGCGGCCGGCATCGAGCACTGGCGGGCGAACTGGCCGGTCTGCGCCGGCACGGTGGTCTGGCAGCTGAACGACTGCTGGCCGGTCAGCTCCTGGGCCGCGATCGACGGCGACGGGCGGCTGAAGCCGCTGTACCACGAGCTGCGCCGGGTGTACGCGGACCGGCTGCTGACCCTTCAGCCGGAAACCGGCGGGCTCGTGCTCGCCGTCGTCAACCAGTCGGCCGAGCGGTGGCGGGCGGCCGTCGCGCTCCGGCGCCTGGAGGCGGACGGCGCCCTGGCGGACGAGACCGTCCTCGACGTCGTGGCCGAGCCCCGGTCGGTGGTGCGGCTGGCGGTCCCGGCGGGCCTGGTGCCTGCGGAGCGGTCGTCCAAGGAGTTCCTGGTCGCGGACGCGGACGGGCTGCGTGCGGTCCATTTCCCCGTACCGGACAAGGAGTTCGCGTATCCGGAACCGCGTTTCGACGTCCGGCTGGAGCCCGTGCCCGGACAGGGGGATAGAGTCGACGTCGTGGTGACGGCACAGACCCTGGTGAGGGACCTCCTCCTGCAGGCCGACCGGCTCGGCCCCGAGGCGAGTGCGGACTGCGGCCTGCGGACGCTGCTGCCCGGCGAAGAGGCCCGTATCCGGGTCGGCGGCTGCGGCCGTGTGGACGTCGATGCCGTCCGGACCGCTCTGTTCAGTGTGGATGTGGTGTGAAGCCGTCTTCCGGACGCGTCACGATCAACGACGTCGCAGCGCGGGCAGGAGTGTCCAAGGGTGCGGTTTCCATGGCCTTCAACAACAGGCCGGGGGTCTCACCGACCACCAGGGAGCGCATTTTCGAGGCCGCCCGCGACCTCGGCTGGGCGCCCCACCAGACCGCTCGCAGCCTCTCCAGCCAGCGCATCGACATCGTCGGTCTGGCGATCTGCCGGCCGGCCCGGCTGCTCGGCCTCGAACCCTTCTACATGGAGTTCATCTCCGGCATCGAAAGCGTCCTGGCCCAGCGGTCGTGCTCGCTCCTGCTGCGCCTGGTGCGTGACCTCGACGAGGAGATCGCCCTGTACGAGAGGTGGTGGCGCAGCAAGATGATCGGCGGTGCCATCCTCGTGGACTTCCACCAGGACGATCCGCGGGTTCCGGCGCTGCAGGCCATCGGGCTCCGGGCGGTGGCCGTCGGACACCCGTCCCTGACGGGATCGTTCCCGTCTGTCTGGACCGACGACGCCACGGCGGCGGCCGAGGCCGTCCGTTACCTGGCCGCCCTGGGCCACCGGCGCATCGCGCGCGTCGGCGGCCCGGCGGGGCTCGGGCACAGCGGGATCCGGGCCGCCGCGTTCGAGTCCACGACGCGCGAGCTCGGCCTGGAGGGGCACCGTCAGGTGCCCACCGGATTCGCCGGCGAGGAGGGCGCCCGGGCGACCCGCAGCCTGCTGCTGTCGCCCGACCGGCCGACGGCGATCGTGTACGACAACGACATCATGGCCGTCGCGGGCGCCGCGGTGGCGGCCGAGATGGGGCTCGTCGTACCGGACGACCTGTCCCTGCTCGCGTGGGACGACTCGCAGTTGTGCCGTCTGACGCATCCCACGCTGTCGGCGATGAGCCACGACGTGCACCACTTCGGCGCGGAGGTCGCCCGTACCCTGTTCGGTGTGATCGCCGGCTCCCAGGGGGACTCGCTCCAGGTGCCGACGCCTTCGCTCACCCCGCGGGGTTCCACCGGGCCGCCGCCGCGCGGGTAGCCCCGACGGAACGGCTCAGGGCCGCGCCTCCTTCACCGGGGTGCGGCCCTGAGCCCTTTCTCCACCAGACCGTTGGGGCCTGCCGCCGAATGATCTTCGTTCGGGATCATGGTCTGGTGGTACGCCACCATGCCGGGACGGCTGGACGACCGGGCGGGCCTCGGCGGGATCGCGTCCCGGCCGGGGCCGGGACGGCCCGGGTCCGACCCGGCCACGTCACCGGCGACCAGGGCTGCCGCTCCGGGGCCGTACGCGGCCGGCCGCGGCGACGGAACATCCGGCGCACCCTCCCGGAGCGGTCCGACCGGATGCGCAGCCGGCTCCGGCGAGGTTGTCGTGGTGGACGCCCCATCGCCTTCGACCAGCAGGTCCACACGCGGCGCAACGTGGTGCCGGCCCCGGGCCGGGCCGGAAACGGCTCACGGACAGTGCGGTGTCCCACTCGGCTGTCTGCTCGGCCGTCGTACCCGGCAGCACGCCCGGTCGACGACGCCACCGGCAACCCGTCACCAGACCTCCGGCCGCAGTGCCGACGGGCCGGGGAAAGCCGACCACGGACATGACTCAATCGATTCGCCGGAACGCGGCCGTCCATTAAGGGGCTGCCTCACCAGGCCTACTGTGGGTATGTGAAAACGAAAGGGCCGTAGCGCGGTGCGTCGGCGGCCCTCAGGGAGCGCGAATTGCCAGCCGTCCGGCATGGGACATTTCAATATCCACTCCCGGATGAGTGGAGCGGGGGGATATGACCGTTCCTCACCCGTACGCCAGGGCTGTGTCGCGCACGAGTCTCGTGGAGGAGATATGGAAAATTCGCCCAAAATGCCTCAGATTACTCCCCTTGGCCTCCCCTTGCACGACGGTGCGGCTCACTCCGACCAGAAGATCAACGACGTAGTGATCACCGAACTTCGGGACCCCCGCCCCCTGCTCGAAGGCGGTGAACTGGTGCTGACCACGGGAGAACGCCAGCATGAAGAAATATGGCAGCGATTGTTCACGGAGAACGTCATTCGTGGAAATGCGGCGGCCATCGGGTTCGTGACCGGCTTACGACACACGGCCGCACCTGCGGCGATGCTGGAAATCGCCGAGCAGTCCGGTCTTCCTGTACTGGAAATACCCAGCCGATCACTGTTATCCAAATCCAGCCGTCTTCAGAGCCCTCCCGGAAAACCACAAGGAGCGAGCCTGCCGACCCTGTCCGAGCATCAGCGCAGGATGCTCGACGAGGTCGTGGCGGGGCGCGGCATCCCGGGAGTTCTCAACAGGCTGAGCGAGGCGACCGGCGCGCCCACGGCGGTCCTGGACCTGTCCGGCGCCGGGCTCGACCACCAGGCCGACAGCTACGACTGGTCCACGCACCGGTTGCACGACCAGCGGTTACGTATGACGACCATCGATCCCCCGCATGCCAAGACCCTGCTTCTCTCCATGGCACACAGCGACGTGGCAGCCGAGCTCCAGGAACACGCGGCACAGCTGATCCATGTCGAACTCGGCCGCACCGCCGCCTTCCAGGCGGGGCGCCGGGAACTGGCGGGACAGATCATCGAGGATGTGGTGCGTGACGCGCTCTCCGGGGCCGAGGCCGGCAGGAAACTCGTCACCATCGGCATCGACCCCGGGGCCTCGCACAGCGTCCTGCTGGTGCGCAGCGACGACGAGGCGGCCTCCCACGCCGCTCAACTCACCCTCAGCCGGACGGCGGAGGTGGTGGCCGACGTCGGAGCGTACGGCGTCGGCGTGATGCGCGGCCCTCAGTCCGCCGCCGAGTGGGCGGGCAGCCTCGCTCGGCACGGACTCGAGGGTCAGGATCTCGCGGTGGGGATCGGTGGCCCCTATCCGGGGGTCCAGGGTCTTCGCTGGGCGTTCCTGGAGGCCCAGGAGGCAGCCGCCCACGGCAGCGGTGTGCACCAGGGGCGGCTGCCCAACATGGTTCGGCTGCTGATGTGCATGCCGGATCTGCCTCTGCGCGAGGTCGCGCACAAGGCGATGCAGCCGCTTGTCGATTTCGACGCGTTGCACACGGGCGAGCTGGTGCGCACCCTGACCACGTTCCTCGACTCGGGCTGTTCCCCGCAGCAGACCGCCCGCGAACTGTTCGTACACCGCAACACGGTGCGCTACCGCCTGGAGCAGATCGAGCGGCTCACCGGCTTGTCGCTGGCGAGCACCGAGAACCGGGTCCATCTGTGGCTGGCGTCCCAGCTGCTCGCGTAGCGTCCCGTCAGCACGTGGTGCGGCCGACCCGGACCGCGTCGAGCCGTTCGCGCCCGCGCGCCACGAAGCGGTCCGCCGTCCCCGGGTCCGCCGGCCGGCGGAGGTGCCAGTCGGTACGCGCCTGGTACGCGGCGGCCACGGACAGGAGACGGTCCTCGGCGTAGGGCAGACCGCCGAGGATCGTGCCCACGGGAAGGCCCGCGCGGTCGAATCCGATCGGCAGCCCCAGCTCGGGCAGCCCGAGCATGTCGAAGGGCACCGGGTCGGTCTGGACGACGACGTCGCACTGGCCGAACAGGCCGTCCAGCACCCGTTCCAGCAGGAGGATCCTGGTCCGCTGCCCGATGAGGAATTCGTTCCCGCCGAGGAGCGCCCCCTCGAGCCAGGGGATCACGGAGACGCCGAACGCCCGCAGATCACTCCTCAGTTGCGGCAGGAACGCCTCGCTGCGCTCCGGAAGCCGTACGTTGTTGAACGCACTGCCGGTCAGCAGTTCCCACTGGGCGGGCAGTGGAACGTCCACCAAAGACACGCCGGGGATGGCGTCAAGGGTGTCGAGGAAACGTTTGCGGGCCGCCGCCGTGTCGCCGGTCCCTGAGAGGTATCCCGGTATGACACCGATCCTGGTCGGCCAGCGCAGTGCCACCCGGCCTCTCCTGCGCACGGGGGTCGCGGCCTCGATCAGGTCGGGTACCGGCGGCAGGCCCTGCGTCCTCAGGTCGTTCCTGTCGGGCCCCGCCATCACCGACAGCATGATCGCGGCGTCGAGGGCGTCCCTGGCCATGGGGCCGGGGTGGTCACGGCTGTAACTCAACGGCACGATTCCGTACAGCGACACGCGGCCCATCGTGGGCTTGAGCCCGGTGAGGTTCTGCACGTTGGAGGGCCGGGTGATGGATCCGCCCGTCTGGGTCCCCGTGCCCGCGGTGGCCAGGCGCCCGGCCACCGCGGTCGCCGTACCGCTCGACGAGGCTCCCGGGTCCACCGCCGGATCATCCGGCGCCCAGGCGTTGACCGTGGTGATCAGCCCGTCGGGCTCAGTGGCCCGGGTGGTGGCGAGCGGCCCCATCTGAGCCTTGCCGAGGACGATGGCGCCCGCCCGCCGCAGGCGTGCGACGGCCGTCGCGTCGAACGACGGCACGAAGTCCTGGAAGAGGAAGGAGTTGGCGGTGGTGCGCGTCCCGGCCGTGAAGAAGTTGTCCTTGACAGCCAGGGGAATGCCGTGGAGGAGGCCGCGTGCGGGCCGACGACCCGCCGCCCGTGCCTCGGCCGTGGCCGCTTGCGTCCGTACGAGGTTGAACGCCTGGTAGACGTCCTCATGAGCGGCGATACGGGTCAGGTAGGCCCGTGTCAGCTCTTCCGGCGTCAGGTCTCCCCGCCGGATCATGGTCATGGCCTCGGCGATGGTCAGCTCGGTGAGGTCGGCGACCGCTTCCGGGCGCGGTTCGACGAACGGCAGGGTGGCGCTGTGGCGGGGCGCCCGCGCGGCCGCCACCGCGGGCAGCGGCCCGGCGCCCGCGACCGACAGTGCGGCGGCCCGGGCGAGAAAGGCGCGCCGGTCCACTCGGCGGTCCGACGGGCCCTTCACCGTCCGGCCCTTCCGGCCGCCCGTGAGGGATACAACTGGGGCGCGGCCGTCTGCTGGCGCAGGGCGTGGGCGTCGGCCGGGTCGGTGCCGTCAGGGACCGGTATGCGGTAGGCGGCGAGCACGCCGACCGTCTGTCGCACGAAGACGCGGAGTTCGGCGAGCACGGTGTCCTGGCCGGGTGCTCCGGTGTCCTGATCGGGCCGGGAACCCTCGGGGAGCTGACCGAGGTCGATGCCGATGGACTTGAGACGGGCGTGGATCATGTCGTCGATCATGCCGTCCGTGAGGTCGCCCGCTCCGGGCGGCGTCTGCGGGCTGTCGTCCGCGCTCTCGTGCACCCGTTTCAGCATGATGTCACCCCGCCCGGGCCGGCGTTCATCCGAGTGCGCAGACTGAGAGGCCGCATGTCGGTCCAGTTCTGTCCGATCCATTCCAGGCACTGTGCGCGGTCACCGCTGACTCCCACGGGCCGCCAGCCCGCCGGGGTCTCCAGTTCCGCGGCCCAGATGGAGTACTGCTCCTCGTGGTTGACCACGACGTGGTAGTGCGTCGGGTCCTCGTGCGTGTCGTCCATCTCCATGCCTCTCCTGCTCGAGTGCCTAGGGGCGTGGCTGTTCCTGAGCCGCCGCCGGGCGCATATGGGACTCCAGATCCGTGTTGATCGTCTTCAGCACATGGGACCAGCCGCTCCGGTCGAACACGTGGGCTCCCGGCACGGATCGCAGCGTGAACGGGCCCCGGGTGGTTCGTGCCCATTGCCCCATGTCCTGGCCGGACACGAGAGGGTCGTCCGCCCCGTGGAAAGCCGTGACCGGGCAGTCGAGCAGCTCGGGTGCCCGGTCGAGGTAGGCGTCGGCGACGTGCAGGTCCGCTCGCACGAGCGGCAGCGTGATCTCCATCAGCTCCTCGTCGGCCAGCACCTCGTCGGGGAGTCCGAGAGCGGACAACTGGGCCCGCAGGCCCGCGTCGTCCAGGCGCCCGAGCGCGGGCAGCGGCCTCTCGGGCAGCGGCGCGTTGCAACTGGCGAAGAAGAGCCGCACGGGTTCCCGGCCGTGCTTCCTGCTCAGCTTCCGGGCGAGCACGAGGGCGATCAGCGCACCCATGCTGTGCCCGAACACCGCGAACGGTTCATCGACGTGCACCTGGAACAGCTCGCACAGCGTGTCGGCGATGGCCTCCAGGTCGGTCAGCGGTTCCTCCCGCCAACGCTCGGCGCGGCCGGGGAGCTGGACGGCCATCACCTCGACGCCGGCCGGGAGGTGGTGTTCCCAGCCCTTGAAGACCGACGCGGAACCGCCCGCGTACGGCAGGCACAGCAGCCGCAGCCGGGTCGGTCCCCCGGAGCTCCTGCTGACGAACCACCTGGGTTCGGAGGTCTTGCGCATCGTCGTGTCCTCCGTTCCGGTCAGGAGACGAGGGCGACGGGAAGGTGGCGGATGCCGTACGCGAAGTTGGAGTGCAGCTTCTCCACCGGCCCGTTCAGTTCGAAGCGCAGGCCGCGTGCGAGGAGAGCGCCGAGGAAGGCCTCCATCTCGAAGCGGGCGATGGAGGCACCGATGCAGTGGTGGCGTCCCACCCCGAAGGTGAGGTGCTTGTTGGGCGTGCGGGTGATGTCGAAGTGGTCCGGGTCGTCGAAGACGTCCTCGTCGCGGTTGGCCGACGAGTTCCACAGCGTCACCGCGTCACCGGCCTTGATGTGCCGGCCGCGGATGGTCACGGGGCGCGTGAGCGTCCGCTGGACGTACGTGTTGGTCGCCGTCCAGCGGAACAGCTCCTCCATCGCGCTGCCGAGCAGCTCGGGCTGCTTGAGCAGCCGTTCGTACTGATCCGGGTGCTCGATGAAGGTCAGCACGCTGAAGCTGGCCGTGTGCACCGTCGTTTCGTTGCCGCCGACGGCGAGGTTCAAGCAGTTGTAGAGAATCTCGGACTCGTGCATCGGCCGGCCATTGATCTCGGCCCGCAGGAGACGGCTGACCACGTCGTCGCCGGGGTCCTCCCGGCGTTCGTCGAGGAGCTCGGCGAAGAACTCGAAGATGTCCAGCTGGGACTTGATCAGTGTGACGTCGCTGGAGTTCTCGCCGCGGTACTCGGCGTCCCTGAAGCCGATCATGGTACGGGTCAGCCTTTGCAGCTGGGCGGCGCGTTCCGGTGGCAGCCCCATGGTGGCGGCGAGTACCCCGGTGGGCATGGCGGGTGACACCTCGGTGGCGATGTCGCCGCCACCGTTCTCGACGAGGCGGTCCAGCGCCGCTTCCAGGCAGGCGCGTACGCACTCCTTGGTCCTGGCCATGGCCGCGGGATTGAATCCGGCCTGGTGGACCTGCTGCCGGAGCTGGGTGTGGCGGGGCGGATCGGTGGAGATCAGCATCTGGCCCGAAGAGGTGTCGCTCGAACTGCGGAACGACCCGCCGAGCATCGTGCCCTGGGACGAGCTGTACGTGTCCGGGTGCAGGTATGCGGTCGCGATGTCGTCGTACTTGGTCAGGGCCCAGAAACCGCCGCTCTCGGTGGGGTTCCAGTAGACGGGGTCGTTGTGCCGCAGCCAGTGGAAGGCCTCGTACGGGGAGCCGTCGGCGAACAGTTCGGTCGCCGACAAGTCGATGTGGGGAGCTTCAGTCATGGGCGGGAGCCTCCTTCGCCGAGGGGGCCTGGTCGATCACTTCGGCCAGCTCCCGCAGCGTGCTGTGCTCGAACAGGACGTGTGATTCCACCTGCGTGCCGAGTTCCTTGACGATGGCGCTCCGTACCCGGAAGGCCAGCAGGGAGTGGCCGCCGAGTTCGAAGAAGTCGTCCGTGGCGCTGACGTCCTCGACCTTGAGGACGCGCTCCCACAGGGCAGCCAGCCAGCGCTCGGTACTGGTCCCGGGGGGCGCGGCACCGGACCTGCGGCGCACCTCGGCGGCGCGCAGGGCGTACAGCGCGTCCCGGTCCCGCTTGCCGTTGCTCGTCGTCGGCAGGGCGTCGATGACCGAGACCGAGCCCGGCACCATGTGCCGGGGCACCGTATCCGCCAGGTACCGGCGCAGCTCCGGGCCCGTCAGGTCCTCGGACGCACAGACGATGAACGCGGCCAAGGACCGTTCGCCGGACGTGTCGTCGACGAGGACGGCGGCCTGCAGCACATCCGGATGGCTGCAGATGGCCTGCTCCACCTCGGTGGGTTCGACGCGATGGCCACGGATCTTGACCTGTGTGTCGAAGCGGCCGAGGAATTCCAGCTGGCCCTCGGCATTCGTCCGTACCCGGTCGCCGGTGGCGTAGAAGCGGCTGCCCGGGGCGCCGAAGGGGTTGGGCAGGAACCGCTCCGCGGTCAGCGCGGGGCGTCCGAGGTAACCGCGGGCCACACCGACGCCGCCGACGAAGAGTTCGCCGCTCTCGCCGGCCGGCAGCGGCCTCAACTTCTCGTCGACGACATAGGTCTCGTAACCGTCGAGAGCGGTGCCGATCGGGATGGCAGTGGTGCCGTCGGGGACGGAGTCGACGTGACAGGCGGTCGCGGCGGTGGTGATCTCGCTGGGCCCGTACAGGTTGTACAGCGTCCCCTTGAAGGAGCCGGCGAGCAGATCACGGCAGGTCTTCGGCAGGAGGACGTCGCCACCGCTGCACAGATACCTGAGCGGCGAGAAGGCCTCCCGGTCCACCCGGATGACCTCGTTGAGCACGGCGGCGGGCACCAGCATCATCGTCACCCGGCGGCGCTTCAGTTCGCGGCGCAGGTCGATCGGCAGGAGCGCGTCGATCTTGGGCAGTACCACCACCTCGGCGCCGGCCGCGAGGGCCGCCCACATCTCGAGGGTGATTCCGTCGAACGAGATGCTGGAGATCTGGCCGATCTTGTCGTCCGGGCCGAGCTTCGGCAGGCTCGCGCTGCGGGCCAGCGCAACGATGTTGTCGTGGGTGAAGACGATGCCTTTGGGTTCGCCGGTCGAGCCGGAGGTGTACAGCACACAGGCGGCGGCCTCCGGGTCGCCGCGGGGACCCTCGAGGACGGTGGGCGAAGCCTCGTCGTGCGCCGGAAGGCGGTCGTCCCCGGTCCCTTCGTCCGCGGCGGGATCGTCCCGCGGCGCGTTCACCCGCACGTCCTTCGACGTGGCGTCGTCCCATGCGAGGAGCTCGACGCCCGGCGGCAGCGTGTCCACCTCCTTCGCCTGCCCGACAAGGACCCGGAGGCCGCTGTCACGCACCATCAGGTCCCGGCGCGCGGGCGGATATTCGACGTCGATGGGTACCGCTGACGCCCCGGCCCTGACGACACCCAGCAGGGCGGCTATGGCGTCCCTGCCGCGTGGCAGCCGGATGCCCACATGGTCTTCGGGGCGGACCCCGCGCTCGATCAGCAACGCGGCCAGTCGCCGGGACCGCGCGTCGAGCTGCCGGTAGGTCCAGGTGCCCTCGTCGTCGCTCACAGCCGGGCGGTCCGCGTGCCGGGCCAGGGTCTCGGCGAATAGTGCAGGAAGAGTCGGAGTGGAACTCATCTCATGTCTCCAGTCGCACTGGTGTCCTGCAGGGGGTGGTGTTCCGGTCCGCACGCGCCGGCTGTTCGCGCAGGATCGTGAAGGTGAGCACGATCATGAGCCAGTCCGTACGGAGCGGAGTCGGTGGGCGGTGGCCCGGGACGCGGCAGGCGTCGTGGAGACGCCCGACCTCGTCGGGGCCGAAGACGCCATGCCGTTCGACAAGTTCCGACGAGAGCCAGTCGCTGGTGAATTCGGGTGGCGCCCGGACCAGGAGGGCGCCGCTCCGGGCGGTGAGGGGGAACTTCTCCCGCTCGGCGACACCGGTGGGCACCGTGCCCCGGACTGCCCGCTTGAGGATGTGTTCCTCCTCCAAGTCGTGCGACTTCGGATCCGGCGTCACCTCCATGGTCACGCGTACGAAGTCCAGGTCGAGGAAGGGGTGACGGCCCTCTACCGGGTCGGCCGTCGTCATCCGGTCGCCGTGGTCCCCGAGCAGGTGGCCGGTGGGCCGCGGCTTCACGTCCGGAGAGGAGCGCTGGTGCATGCGGTGGCGCCCGCGCAGCCGGCTGCCGTCCACGAGACGTAGCGGGGTGAACTCGTACAGGAGGTCCGGCACACCCGCGCGTTTACCGAAGTCCGGGGTGAGCTCGACCTCGCCGTCCAGGGAGTGGAGAAGTCCACCGAGCGGTCCGAAGGTGCTGAGAACGGTGTCACGGAACTCCGGGTGTTCCGGTTCTCCCAGCATCGCCGCCACCGCGGCGCTCGTCGGCCGGATGACGCAGCGGCCGCCACCGAGCACGGGCGAAGCCGGGCGGCAGGGCGTGGGAGAGGTCGTCCAGCGCGCCGTCCTCGACAGCCAGATTTATCAGCGCGTTCCTGTATCCGCTTTCCTTGCGCATCCGCGCGCACAGCATGCCGACGGCGTCCTCATATCCGGTCCGTCGGCCGACCAGCCGGCAACCACCGTAGGCGTAGCCCTTCGGCGGATCCCCGTCCCATGCCGCCCATGCGTCCGCAACCCCAGTAGGCACTTGATGTATTTCGACAGGCAAGGAGTTCTCCTCCCACGCTGATCGTCAATGATGTAGTGGTATGTCCGGGCTCGTCGAATCAGCTGTCACTGCGCCCTTCACGGGGAAACACCTTCGGAGAGCTCGAAACGGCTGTCGTCACAGGTCATGCTGAGCGGGCCCGCGGTGGCGACGGCCCACTGCTCGTGAGGATGGCGATGCGGACGCCCGTCGAACCGTGCTTGTGGATCCGTCCCGACGTACACCACGGAAATCCGCTGACCGGTGGCGAATCTCCGGACGGCCCCGGCACGCAGGCTTCCGGCAGGCATCATTTCGTCCCAGTCGATCAGCACTGGTGATTCCTCCACAGAATGGGTTGGCAGAGGACGGAATCTTTCGCCTAAGCCACCCTAGGGGCGATGCACGCAACGAACCATGGGCAGTTGCACAGAATCAGCGGGACCGACTGGGCGCACCGCACACCTGGAGGGCGTCCGACGGTGACTTTCGGCCTGAATATCGAGTTCACTCCCGTGCTCGGACGTGTTCCGTATATTGGATTCTCATGAAAGATGTCGATCACACGTCCGACCCGTCGCCCCTGTCCCCTCCGGCGTCGGTTCGCGCGGAACTACCCGCCATCGCATCGGTCGTGACCGCGACGTTCCTCTTCGGGGTGACGTTCGGCGCGGTGGCCGGCGCGGCCGGCATCTCCACCCCGGCGGCCCTGGTCATGTCGCTCACCACATTCGGCGGCGCCGCCCAGATGGGAGCTGCCAGCGTGATCGCCGCGGGCGGCGGCGTGGGAAGCGCGATCCTGACCGGTTCACTGCTCAACCTGCGGTATCTGCCGATGGCCATCGCGGCGATGGGGGCCTACGGGGGATCTCGGTGGCGGCGCGGCGCGTACGCGCAACTCCTGGGCGACGAGACATGGGCCCTGTCACGCAGGCCGGACGGCAGCTACGACCGCCGCCTGCTGTTGCTGTCCGGCAGCGCCGCTTACGTGCTGTGGTTCGCGGGGACCGCCCTCGGCGCTCTCAGCGTCGGCTTCGCGGGCGACGTCAGCCGTTGGGGCCTCGACATGGTGAGCCCCGCCATCTTCCTCGCTCTGCTCTGGAAGCAGTTGGGCGAGCCCCGCACACGCGTGGTGGCCGCCGTGGCCGCCGTACTCGCACTCGCTCTCGTACCCGTGGCCCCGCCGGGGGTTCCCGTCGCCGTTGCCAGCTGCGCCTGCCTGATCGGATTCGTCAAATGACCGGTGAGTGGATTCTGGTCGCCGCTCTCGGCGTCATCGCCATCGCCATCAGGGCCGCGGGCCCCTTGCTGCTCGGGGACTGGAAGCCGTCGCACCGCGCTCAGCGCACCCTGCGCATGGTGGCCCCGGCGATCCTCACCGCCCTCGTGGTCCTGCAGCTCTTCACCACGGGCCAGGACTACCGTTTCGACGCACGGCTCGCCGGACTGGCCGCCGCGGTCGTGACGCTGGTCCTGAGGGCCAGCCTCATGGTCACCGTCGTCTCCGCCGTCCTGGCCACCGTCCTCACCCGCGCGTTGCTCGGCCAGTACTGAGCTGGTCCCGCTTTCCAGGCGTGGGCCCGAGGCGGTCATGCGTAAGACCGGCGGGCCCAAGGGCGCCGGGAAGATCATTTGGCGGCAGGCCCCGACTGCCGCTACCGGGCCACCGGAGCCAGGCCGCCCTCGCGCAGCCAGCGCAGGTGTTCCGGAGCGGTGGCTCCCCGGCCTCCGGCGTGGTCGGCGAAGGGCCAGACCTTGATGGCCTTGGCCGCCGCGTAGGCGTGGTACGCCGCGTACACGGTGGACGGCGGGCAGACCGGGTCCATCAGCCCCACGCTGAAGAGCGCCGGAGCCAGGGCCCGTCGGGCGAAGTGGACGCCGTCGAAGTGGCCGAGGGTCCCGAAGGCCCGCTCGGGGTCGTCCCGGGTGTGGTGCCGCAGGTAGTCGACGAGTTCGGTGTACGGCCCTTCGGTGGCGGCCTCGGCCCCGCGCCTGAAGTGGCAGAGGAACGGCACGTCGGGCAGGGCCGCCGCGATGTCCCGGCCGGTCAGGCCGGCGACCGCGAGCGCGAGACCGCCGCCCTGGCTGGCTCCCTGGACGACGATCCGGTCCGTGTCGACGTGCGGGAGGCGGCGCGCCGCGTCCACCGCGCGGACGCAGTCGGTGATGAGGCGGCGGTAGTAGTGGTCGCGCGGGTCGTGGATGCCGCGGGTCATGAAGCCGTGGACCCACTGGGGGCCGTCGCCCTCGTCGTGGTCCGGTGTGTCGTGGCCCTGGCCTCGGCTGTCGACGACGAGGTGGGCGTAACCGGCCGACGCGTAGAGGAGGTGGTCGGTCGGCAGGCCCCGTCCACCGCTGTAGCCGATGTAGGTGATCACGGTGGGCAGGGGGCCGTCGGCTTCGGACGGAAGGATGAACCAGGCGGCGACGGGCTGGCCGCGCCAGCCGGGGAACCGCAGGTCGTAGACGTCGACGGTGGACAGCAGGGTGTCCTTGACGGGCGTGAGGCGCGGGTCGCCCCCGGCCTCGCGGGACAGCCGCAGGCTCTCGTCCCAGAAGGCGTCGAAGTCCTCGGGCTCCGGTATCTGTTCGCGGAAGGCGTCCAGCTGGTCGGGGGACAGGTCGGTGAACGGCATGGAGCCGACTCCTCGAGGGTCATCCGGCCGGTACGGTTCACACCGCCCTGCCGTGCCGGGTGGGTCCTGACCATGGCGCGACGGTCTCCCACCGGCCGGGACGGCGCCGGTGGAAGACCGCTCCGCGCCCCACGGCGGGGCGCGGTGGTGGTCAACTCTTCGCGCAGGTTACGCCGTTGAGGCTGAAAGCGGCGGGGATGCCGTTCGCGCCGGTGGAGGAGCCGTTCAGGCCGAAGCTCACTGCGCCGCCGGCCGGTATGGTCTCGGTCCACGACTCGTTCGTGGCGCGCAGCTGTGTCCCCTGCTGGACCACCTTCGCGTTCCAGGCGGAGTTGAGGGTCTGGCTGCCGGGGAAGGCGAAGTCGAGCTGCCAGCCCTTGATCTCCTGGGTGCCGGTGTTGCGGACGGTCACGTCGGCGTTGAACACGCTCCCCCAGTCGCTGAGGCGGTAGGTGACCGCGCACTTCCCGGTGGACGGGCCGCTCGCCGTGGTGACGCTCACCGTGGCGGAGCGCGGGGAGCGGTTGCCGGCCGCGTCGCGGGCGTAGACGGCGAAGGTGTAGGCGGTGGAGGCCGTCAGGCCGCTGACGGCGGCGCTGTTGGTGGTCGTGGTGGTGACCTGCGTTTCCTGGGCGGCGTGGACACGGACGACGTCGTAGGCGGTGACCGCGGTGTTGTCCGTGGCCGCCGCCCACGTGAGGCGTACGCCGCTGGAGGTCACCGCGGACGCGGCCGGGGTGCCGGGCGCGGTGGGCGCCCGGGTGTCGCCGCCGCCGGTGCCGAAGACGCTTGCCTCACGGGCGGTCCGCTTGATTCCGTGGGGGCCGTCGAAGAGGCGCTTCCCCCAGGTGGTCAGCCGGCTCGCGTCGAAGTCGGTGGCCATGTCGAGGTATTCGACACCGCCCCCGTTGCCGCTCCAGGACCATCCCAGGTAGCCGAGGCCGGACTCCTCGGCGGCGGCCATGATGGCGTCCTCGTCGGGGTTGCCGTCCGAGTGCGCGTCACCGAACTCGCCGACGACGAGGGGAAGTCCGCGGGACACGAACCGGTTCAGGTAGTCCCGGACTTCGGCCGCGGTGTCGTAGACGCCGTACATGTGAATCGAGAAGACGGTGTTTCTCCTCGGGTCCGCAGCGAAGACGCCGGGGGCGTTGTCACGCATGGTGAACGCCCAGTCCTGGCCCCAGTTCGGCGCGTCCGCCATGAGCGTGTGCTCGAATCCGGCGGTACGCATACGGCTGATAGCGTTCGACGTGTCGGCTGTCCAGGCGGTGTATCCGGAGTTGCCGTGCGGCTCGTTCCCGAGGTTCAGGATGACGTACTTCTCCTGTCCCTTCACCGCTTGCTGGACCTCGATCCAGTAGTCGACCGCGCGGGAGAGCGAGACCGCGCCGTCCTGTTCTCCGTAGCCGGTGGTGTCATGGGCTTCGAGAACGCAGACCAGCCTGTTCGCCTTGCACCGTTCGACGACGGCCGCGACGTCCGCCGTGCCGTTCTTCGTCCAGCGGTCGCCGGTGCTGAGCACGACGCGCACGGAGTTGGCCCCCAGCGCCTTGATGTCGGCCAGTGCCCGGCCGGTCCTGTCCGGGTACCAGGCGTGTGCGTGGTTCACGCCCCTGAGGACGAAGTCGTTGCCGTTCGCGTCCAGCAGCCGGCCGTCCTCGACGTGGAACCCGGGGGCCGGGTCCGCCGCCTGTGCGGTGGCCGGCGCGGCGAACACGGAGGCGGCCATGGCCAGCAGCGCTCCCGCCGCGGTGGCCAGTTTCCTTCTCATCCCTTGCTCCCAACTCGGTGCGCGCACGCGGCTGGACGTGATGTCACGGGCGTGCGGCATTTCCGTTTCATGGCGGGTGCCGTGCTCCCGGCTCCACGGGGCGTCATTCTCGAAATGACGTGAAAGCCGGGTCGGCTGCCACTGTCTGTTCGTGGAATGCGGCTCACGTCAGACAGGAGGAAACTCACTGAACCTGTAATCGCGCGGCTCTCCGCTCAACGGGCAGGAGCACCAGCCAAGTCGGCTTTCCCGCCCGGCGATCGAAAGAGAGATTATGGGCTCCGTCTCCCCCGCACAACGCCCTGGACCGAACCGGTTAAGTTCAGTCGTGGTTTTTGTCGCGCAGAGGGGTCGGCAGGTCCGCGCCGGCGTCCGCGCCCGCCGCCACGGTGGCGCGGAAGACCACGCCGTCGCCGGTCACGGTGACGCGTTCCCGCGCGGGTACGTAGACGGCGCGGCCCGGCAGCAAGGCCAATGCCGCCCCTCCCTCTCCCCCGACACGGGCCTCGCCACGGGTGCACAGGAGGATCTGCGGAGCATCGCCGCCCAGCGCCCGCGCCTCGCCCCGGGGGTGCGGGAACAGCCGGGAGAGACGGAAGTCGTCGACCGGCGCGGGATAGACGTGTTCACCGCTCCGGTCGTCGGCCGTGGGGCTCAGCACGCGCGTCGGCGGCGCGGTGAAGCGGACGACCTTCAGCAGCTCGGTGGAGTCGATGTGTTTGGGCGTCAGCCCGCAGCGCAGCACGTTGTCGGAGTTCGCCATGATCTCCACGCCCAGGCCGGAGAGATAGGCGTGCGGGATCCCCGCGCCGAGGAACAGCGCCTCACCGGGCGCCAGCCGGACGTACGCGAGCATCAGGGCCGGCAGCAGGCCCTGGTCGCCGGGGTGGGAGCGGGCGATCGCGGCGTACGCCCCGAAGTCGCCACGGTACGGGCCGTCGCGGTCCGCCTCCCGTACGAGCGCGTCGGCGACGGCGCCGAGAAGATGCGGGTCGGGGGTGAGGAAGGCGGTGAACACCTCGCGCAGCGCCGCTTCCCCGGGGCGGGTCCGCAGCGTCCGGGTGAAGGGGGCGAGGGCGTCCACGCGCAGAGCCTCCAGGAGGTCCGCGCACCGGCCCGGCGGCCGAAAGCCGCAGAGGCCGTCGAACGGGGTGAGCGCGACGATCATCTCGGGCTTGTGGTGGCTGTCCCGATAGGTGCGGTACGGAGAGTCCGGAGGGACCCCGAGGGCGTTCTCGGCCTCGTATCCGGCCGCCGCCTGTGCCGTGTCGGGATGCACCTGGAGGGAGAGGGGCGCGTCCGCCGCGAGCAGCTTGAGCAGGAACGGCAGCCGGGGCCCGAAACGGCGCAGTACGGAGTGCCCCAGTTCGTTCACCGGGTCGGCGGCGAGAACGCGGTCCAGCGGCACGGGGCCGCTGCCGCGGTCCACGCGCGACGGGGCCGCGGGGTGGGCGCCCATCCACAGCTCCGCCTGCGGTGTGCCGGTGGGGCGGACCCCCATGAGCTGCGGCAGGGCGGTGACGGAGCCCCACGCGTAGGGCTGGATCGTACTGTTCAGAAGGTCCACAGCAGGTGACTTCCAAGTGACGTCGGAGCGGCTGAGACGGATCTGCGGACCTACGGACCCACGGATCTACGGACCCACGAGTCTCCGGACCCACGTGTCTCCGGACCCACGGATCTACGGTCGGGGCACGGGGACACGGGCGCGGCCGGCCCGGGAGAGCCCCGCTTCCGCGGCCCCCGCGGCCGCCGCGCCGATCAGTCCGGCGTCCAGGGCGAGACCCGCCGGAACGATCGGCACGTTCCGGGTGAAGTCGAGCACCGCGTACTCGTCGATACGGCGGCGCAGAGGCCCGAAGAGCGTCTCCCCCGCCTGGGCCACTCCTCCGCCGATCACCACCACGTCGAGCTCGACGAGCGCGATGGTCGCGGCGATGCCGGCGGCGAGCGCCCGTCCGGCCCGGTCGTAGGCCGCCAGGGCGCGCTCGTCTCCGCCGCGCGCCGCCGCCTCGACCGCCGCCGCGGTCGGAGCCTCCCCGGGAGGGGGCGTCCAACCCGAAGCCAGCGCATGGGCGGCGATCGCGGTGCCACTGGCGAATCCCTCCACACAGCCTCGCGCACCGCACGGACAGAGCGGGCCGTTCATGTCCACCGAGATGTGACCGATGTGGCCCGCGTTCCCGGAGATCCCCGCGTGCAGGCTGCCGTTGAGGATCAGCCCACCGCCCACACCGGTGGAGACCACCATGCAGAGCGCGTTGTCGACGCCCCTGGCGGCACCCGTCCAGTGCTCGGCGGCGGTCATCGCCACCGCGTCCCCGACCAGTACCGGCCTCATGCCGACGGGCACGCGGGGATGGGAACGCACCTTCTCCACCAACGGATAGCCGCGCCAGCCGGGGATGTTGACGGGGCTCACCGTCCCGGCGACGGTGTCGACCGGGCCCGCGCTGGCGATCCCCAGGCAGGAGAGGGCCGGCCATTGCGCGTGCCGCGACAGGTCGTCAAGCACCGCACTGACGGCTCCCATCAGCACATTCGCCGAGTCGCGGGCCGGGGTGGCTCGCTGCGCCCGGGCCACGAGCCGGCCGTCCGCATCCACGAGCGCCCCGGCGATCTTCGTCCCGCCGATGTCGAGTGCTCCGTACACCATCGTGGTCAGCCCTTCCGTCAGCGCAGGGGTATCTGCTCCGCAGACACTCTGCACCGCATTGACAACGTTGTCTAGTAAACAAGTTCAGTTAAGTTAATGGTTTAGTCATATCCCTTTTTCGGCTCTGGCTTCCCCCTGCGAAAGTCACCTGAAGCGCTCCACCCAGAGGTGCCGCAACAGCGGTCGCCCCCCCCC
The DNA here is from genome assembly GCF_039533765.1 of Streptomyces enissocaesilis. Taxonomy (NCBI): domain Bacteria; kingdom Bacillati; phylum Actinomycetota; class Actinomycetes; order Kitasatosporales; family Streptomycetaceae; genus Streptomyces; species Streptomyces enissocaesilis. The sequence goes on from NZ_BAAAUD010000050.1 coordinate 38,482, forward strand.
GGAGCGACATCGCCTCCCAAGCCGGGCCGGTGCGCGACGGAGACCGGAGAGTCGCGCCGCGCCGATGGCGCGCAAGGTAGTGGAATGTTCAACCGTCTGGGCTTGTTGAGGCTTCCGCACGGCTCCGCTCCGGAGGCCGGCCGCCGAGCAGGAGGGTCCCGATGACCGGGCAGACGAATCCGAACGACGCCTACTACAGCCACGGCACCGCCGCCGACCGTTGGGCGCGGGCGCAGCTCTTCTTCGAGGCCAAGGAGTACGACAGGGCCGCCCGCGTCCTCACCGGCCTGGTCGACGAAGTCCCCGAGCAGCTCTCTCCGCGTCTGCTGCTCGCCCGTTCGTACTACCACTCCGCCCAGCTGGGCAAAGCAGAGACCGAGCTGCGTTCCGTACTGGAGCGCAGCCCGGTCGAGCACTACGCGCGGCTGATGCTCGGCCGCACGCTGGAGCGCCAGGGCCGGAGCAGCGAGGCGGCGCCGCATCTGCGGATGGCCGCCGCGCTGTCCGGGGACTTCTCCGGCTAGGCGGGCACGGTGGCAGGGAGGGGGGCGGCTGTCGTGGCCGGCCCCCTCCCGGTTGTCGTGGCCGGGTCCAGAACGGCTGCGGTGGCCGGCTCCAGAACGGCTGCGGTGGCCGGCTCCAGGACAGGGGCCGCCGCGGGAGCAGGGGCGGGCGCGGAGGCCGGGTACTCCCTCGCGTCGCCCACCCCCGAAAGCGGCGGGCGCCACAGCAGCGGACTGTTGCGCGCGTCCTCCACACGCCGCGTGAACCATACGACTTTGCCGTCTGCGGTACCGCAGGTACCCCAGCTGTCGCACAGGGCCGCGACAACGGCCAGACCTCCTTCGCCGGCGGACACCAGGCGCGGCATCGGGGGGCCGTTGTCGGCCACCGAAACCGTCAAGTGCCTGCCGGTGCAGCGCAGTTCGACCACGCACCGGCTGTCGTCGCCGACATGCCGGTGAACGTTGGCCAGAAGTTCCTCGACACCCCTGCACACAGGCTGGATGTGCAGCTCGAGATTCCAGTACCGCAGGTGTGCGGCAACGATGCGCCGGATCTGCGAGACGCGCTCCGCCGATACGTGCAGTTCGACCGCGTAATACCGGCCGGTGGGAAGTGTCATGGCCGTGGCTCCTTACCGCGAGGCCCACATGCTTCACCTCGTTGCAGCAACGACCCCCGAACACGAAGAGTGAGCGTTGGTCACCATTGGGTCAGGGCCATCCTGGTCTCCGGAGGCGGGGACCGCAACCGGTGCGGCCCGGTGCCACCGACTTGCGGAACAGTCGCGAGTGCGGTTGTTTCGAAGGAAACGGACGTGGTTTCCGTCTCCCCTGGTTGGGGGTGAACCACTGTGCTGTTCACCGATCGCACCGACGCGGGACGGCGTCTCGCCCTGGCCCTGCGGCGTCTGAAGCCGGAAGGGCCCGTCGTGCTGGGTCTGCCCCGGGGCGGAGTTCCGGTCGCCTTCGAAGTGGCGCGGGCGCTCGGCGCACCCCTCGATGTGGTCGTCGTACGCAAACTCGGAGTCCCGTACCACCGGGAGCTGGGTTTCGGCGCCATCGGCGAGGGCGGGGCCCGGGTCATCAGCGACGACATCGTCCGCCGCAGCGGCCTCCGGGAGGAGGACCTCGTGGCGGTCGAACGCGCCGAGGAGGCGGAACTCGAACGGCGGGCACGGCGGTTCCGCGACGACCGGCCCCGACTGGCGCTCGACGGGCGGACGGTCGTCGTGGTGGACGACGGGATCGCGACCGGCGCCACGGCGGCGGCCGCCTGCGAGGTCGTACGGGCCCAGGGCGCGGCCCGTGTGGTGCTGGCCGCTCCGGTGGCGGCACCCGACGCGGTCGCCCGGCTGAGTACCGAAGTGGACGATGTCGTGTGCCTGTCCGTGCCGCAGGTCTTCCGCGCTGTCGGCGAGTGGTACGAGAACTTCACGCAGACCTCCGACGAGGAGGTCGTCGCGCTGCTGGCACGGGCGGCCCAGGCCGGGGAGGGGGTCGCGAAGAAGACCGCGGAGGTCAGGGAGGCCGCGGAGGTCAGGGAGGTCGAGGTGGACGCCGGCGGGGTCCGGCTGGCCGGGGACCTCACTCTGCCGGAAGGTGCCGGGGCGGTCGTGATGTTCGCCCACGGCTCCGGCAGCAGCCGCCACAGCCCGCGCAACCGGTCGGTGGCGGCGGCTCTGAACCGGGCGGGTCTGGGCACCCTGCTGTTCGACCTGCTCACGCCCGCGGAGGAAGCCGACCGGGCGAACGTCTTCGACATCGGGACCCTGGCCGGCAGGCTCGGGGACGCCACCCGCCGGCTGCACCGCCGCCTGTCCGTCCCGATCGGCTACTTCGGGGCGAGCACCGGGGCCGCGGCAGCGCTGCGGGCCGCGGCGTCCGCCGGCACGGAGGTCGGCGCCGTGGTCTCACGCGGCGGGCGGCCCGACCTCGCGGGGCCGCGACTGGGCGACGTACGGGCGCCCACCCTGCTCGTCGTGGGCGGCCGGGACCCGCTGGTACTCGATCTCAACCGGAAGGCCCAGGCGGAACTGCGCTGCGAGAACCGCCTGGAGATCGTCCCGGGCGCGACGCATCTCTTCGAGGAACCCGGGGCGCTGGACGAGGTCGCCGAACTCGCCCGGATCTGGTTCACCCGGCACCTGGGGCCGTCGGCCCGCCCCGGGTAACCGGGATCGCCACGCCGGCACGGCTCCGCCGGGAGCCGTGCCGGGCCCCACGGCGACCGCCGGGAGCTGTTCGGCATCACGAACCCCGGACCGGGCTGACGCCGCGCGGAGGGTTCACACGGCTCTCCGCGAACAGCTTCTGCCGGGCGTCGGGCGGCTTCCGCCGTCATGAACGGCGGCTCCCGTCCGGGCGGGTACGGCCGACCCGTGCGGCGGCCCCCTCCGCCGCGGCAGCCGCGTGGCAGGCGCCGCGGCCGTCGGCGCGCGCCACGATCCGGCCTCCTTCGACACGGACGGCCGCCTCGGTGCCGTCACTGACGGCCGGTACCCCGGCCGCCTCGGCGAGGGCGCCCGACGCGTCGTACACCACCTGGAGTCGCGGCCACGCCGACGGCGGGAACGCCTGGCGCAGGCAGCCGCACAGGCCGGCGACGGCCAGCCGTGCCAGCGGTACCAGTTCGGCCGGTTCGCCGGTGACCAGGACGGCGGTGACCGTGACCCCGGGCGGCGCGGCCCGTACCGCTTCCTCGGCGGCTTCGAGCCGGTGCGTCCCGAGGATCGCCACCACGCCGTCGCCGGCCAGCCGCGCCGGCCCGCCGCGTACGGCGTCCACCGCGGGCGGCGGGGACCACGGCTCGTCGGCCGGGCGTGCCCGCGGGATGTAGGGGAGGTGCGGCGGGGGCCACGTGTCGTCGAGAGCGAGGTCCGCCAGCCGTTCACAGGCGCTGACGACGTTGAAGGGCTCGATGAACCCGGGGGCCGCGTCGGCCATCTGACTCGCGCCGTGCAGGGTCGTGAGGACGGCCTCCGCCACGCGCACCAGGCGGCCGGTCGGGGCGTCGGGCCGCCGCAGCCCCTCCAGAGCCAGACCGAGCAGGACCGCGTCCAGCTTCATCAACTGGGCGAACGGTCGCCGGATGCGCTCCTCGGAGAGGACCTCGGACATCAGGTGCCGGTCCAGCCGGGGCGATCCGTACCGGTCGCCGGTGCTGATGCCCGTGCCTGGGCCCCCGCCCGTGCCCATGTCGGTACCGGTGTCCGTGCCGACGAGCGGCAGCCCGGCGACCCAGGCGCGGGCGAGCGCGCCGAGCGCTTCGGTGCGGGTGCGGCCCGGCGCGGGGTGCGGAGGTTCGGGTACGCGCTCGGCGAGGTCGGCCAGGACCGCGAAGTACAGCGCCCGCTTGCCGGGGAAGTTGGAGTACACCGCGCCCCGGGTCAGCCCGGCGCGCTCGGCAATGGCGTCCACTTTGGCGCCCGGGAAGCCCCGTTCGGCGAACTCGTTCCTGGCCGCGTCGAGCACCCTGGCGCGGTTGTGCTCCTGCAGCTCCGCCCTGCTGAGCCGGCCCATGGTCCTCACTTGCCTGCGTTGCCGTCCGTGTCGGTTCAAGATACCGTCGCCATCCAGATGATGACGTCATATGTTTTCAGCATTCGACGAGAGCGAGGGAGGTTTCCGAGTGGCACGCATCGGTGACAGCGGCGACCTGCTGAAGTGCACGTTCTGCGGGAAGAGCCAGAAGCAGGTCACGAAGCTCATCGCGGGCCCCGGTGGGATCTGCATCTGCGACGAATGCGTCGGACTCTGCAACGAACTCATCGCGGAGGACCCGGACGGTCCGGCCGGCGGCGGACCGGGAGAGCTGCCTACACCCCGGGAGATCCACGCCTTCCTCGACCAGTACGTCGTCGGGCAGGACGGCGCCAAGAAGGCGCTCGCGGTGGCGGTCCACAACCACTACAAGCGCATCGGCGCGGCGGCCGGCGGGCAGGAGGGGGTCGAACTCGGCAAGTCCAACATCCTGCTGATCGGCCCGACCGGATGCGGCAAGACGTATCTCGTCCAGACCCTCGCCCGGATGCTCGACGTCCCGTTCGCCGTCGCGGACGCGACGGCGCTGACGGAGGCCGGGTACGTCGGGGAGGACGTCGAGAACATCCTGCTGAAGCTGATCCGGGCCGCCGGCTTCGACATCGGGAAGGCCGAGACCGGAATCATCTACATCGACGAGATCGACAAGATCGCCCGGAAGAGCGAGAACCCGTCGATCACGCGCGACGTGAGCGGTGAGGGCGTGCAGCAGGCGCTCCTGAAGATCCTGGAGGGCACGGTCGCGAGCGTGCCGCCGCAGGGCGGCCGCAAACACCCGCAACAGGAGTTCATCCCCTTCGACACGAGCAACGTGCTGTTCATCGTCGGCGGCGCGTTCGCCGGTCTGGAGCGGATCATCGAGCAGCGGACCGGCCACAGGGGCATCGGGTTCGGCGCTCCGGTCCGTACCACCGGGAAGGACCGGGAAGCGGGCCGGGAAGCAGACCGGGAGGAGCGGGACCCCTTCGCCGGCGTCATGCCCCAGGACCTGCTGAAGTTCGGACTGATCCCGGAGATCGTCGGCCGGCTCCCGATGGTGTCGGCCGTGCAGCCGCTGGACCGGGCGGCGTTGGTACGGATCCTCACCGAGCCGCGCCACGCCCTGGTCCAGCAGTACCGGCGGCTGTTCGAAATCGACGGCGTGGAGCTGGAGTTCACCGAGGACGCCCTTGGCGCGATCGCCGACCGGGCGCTGCTGCGCCGTACCGGCGCCCGGGCGGCGCGCACCGTCCTCGAAGAGATCCTGCTCGACGTGATGTACGAGGTGCCGAGCCGGGACGACGTGGCCCGCGTCGTGGTGGACCGCGACACCGTACTCGGCCATGCCGCCCCGGCGCTGGTGCCCCGCGCGCGGCCCGGCCACGGGCAGGGCCGGGAACCGGACCACCGCGACCGGACCGCCTGACCACCGGCCTGCCCGTCCGTCGATCTGCCCGTCCGCCGGCCCGCTGGTCCATGCGGATGAAACCGAATCCCCGCGAATGCGATGGCTGGAGCCCCGTGGAGGTGATCGGCAAGGGTGGCAGATGCTCCGTCGACACCCCGCGGGAAACCTCCAGAGAGGCAGGGCGCCCCAGCATGCTCAGCACTGACTTCGTCACCGGATCCCCCGACTGGCTCGACCTCGGCAGCCCCGACACCTCGGCAGCCGCCACGTTCTACGGTCAGGTCTTCGGCTGGGACTTCCGGTCGCGCGGCCCCGACGCCGGTGGGTACGGCTTCTTCCAGCAGGACGGCAAGACGGTCGCCGCCCTCGGGCCGCTGACACAGGAGGGGGCGGGTTCCGCCTGGACGGTGTACTTCCGGACGTCCGACGCCGATGCCACGGTCGAGGCGGCCGGGGAGGGCGGCGGGACCGTCCGCGTGGAGCCCTTCGACGTCATGGACGCCGGACGGACGGCCTGTCTGACCGACCCGGGCGGCGCGGAGTTCGCCGTATGGCAGCCGGCCGCCGTCGAGGGACTGGAGAAGGTCTCCGACGACAACAGCTTGTGCTGGGCGGAGCTGCACATCGGTGATCCGGCGACCGCCCTCGGCTTCTACGGCTCGCTGTTCGGCTGGCGGTCGCAGGAGATGGAGACGCCGGGCATGACGTACACCGTGCTCTCCACCGCCGAAGGCGACCAGCGGGAAGCGTCGTTCGGCGGCGTCGCCCCGCTCCAGAGCGAGTCCGGGGAGGCGCGCTGGATTCCGTACTTCGCCGTGGAGGACGTGGACGAGACCGTCACCCGGTCCCGGGCGAGTGGCGGGTCGGTCGTCATGCCCGCGGCGGACGTCCCGGACGTCGGCAGGATCGCCTGGCTCGCCGATCCCTTCGGCGCGGCCTTCGCCGTCCTCAAGCCCGCGCCCCCGGCCTGACGTCCGGGTCCTGCCCCGGGGACGACACGGCCGGCCACCGGGCCCGCCGGTAGCTGCTGCCGTCCTTGGGGCGGTCCAGCAGGCCCGCCACGACCAGGTGGCGGCGCAGCGCCGAACAGTCTTCGTGCACCGTGAGCAGCGCCTCGTTGACCTCGCGCTCGCTGTACGCCCGGTCCCGCTCGAACAGGGTCTCCGCCAGGTGTACGAGCAACTGCTCGCGGCGGGCCGTCTTCCGCGGGATCGCCGTCAGCCGCCCCCGGGAGAAAAGGGCGGCCACCCCGGCCGTCCCGGCCACCCCGGCCGTCCCGGTCACCCCGGCCGTCCCGGCCGCCTTCTGCGAACCGCTGGTTCTGTTGTCGGACATGACCGGCAGCCTGCCAACCGGCCCGGCCACCGGGCAACCCGTTTTCACGACGGGTGCCCGGCCCCGCCGGCCCGCCCGCTCGAACCGGGATCCGCGGCCTCGGCCCTGCTCAGCCCTGCTCAGCCCTGCTCAGCCCCGGTAGGTCTCCAGCAGCCGCAGCCACACCTCGCTGATCGTCGGGTACGCCGGAACCGCGTGCCACAGGCGGGCGATCGGGACCTCCCCCGCCACCGCCACCGTGGCCGAGTGCAGCAGTTCGGCCACCCCCGGGCCCACGAAGGTGGCGCCGCGTACGATCTCGCGGTCCAGGTCGACGACCATGCGGGCGCGGCCCCGGTAGCCGTCGGCGTACAGCCCGGCGCCCGAGACCGACGCCATGTCGTAGTCGACGGCCCGCACCCGGTGCCCCGCCGCTTCCGCCTGCGCGAGGGTGAGGCCGACCGCAGCCGCCTCGGGGTCGGTGAAGACGACCTGGGGTACGGCGGCGTGGTCGGCGGTGGCGGAGTGGGCGCCCCAGCGTGCGGTGTCCACGGGCTTGCCGTGGGCCCTGGCGGCGATGGCGTCGCCCGCCACACGTGCCTGGTACTTGCCCTCGTGCGTCATCAGCGCCCGGTGGTTGACGTCCCCCACCCCGTACAGCCAGTCACTGCCCTCCACCCGGCAGCTGTCGTCGACCGTCAGCCAGGAACCGGGCTTCAGCCCGACCGTGTCCAGGCCGATGTCGTCGGTGCGCGGGGCGCGGCCGGTGGCGAAGAGGATCTCGTCGGCCTCGACCCGTTCGCCGTCGTCGAGGACGGCGGTGACCGGACCGTCGCCGCCGTCGCGCTCGACGGCGGCGACCGGGGCCCCGGTCCGTACGGTCGCGCCCGCTTCCGTCAGTGCCTCGGCGACCAGCTCACCCGCGAAGGGCTCCATGTTCGCCAGCAGGCCCTTTCCGCGTACGAGCACGGTGACCCGGGAGCCGAGCGCCTGCCAGACCGTGGCCATCTCCACGGCGACCACTCCCCCGCCGACGATCACGAGCCGGTCGGGCACCTTGCCGGCGCTGGTCGCCTCGCGGCTGGTCCAGGGGTTCGCGCCGGCCAGTCCCGGCAGGTCGGGGACGAGGGCCCGGGTGCCGGTGCACACCGCCACCGCGTGCCGCGCCGTGAGGGTGTACCGCTCGCCCGAGGGTGGCTCGACGGTCACCTGCCGGGGGCCCGCGAGCCGGCCCCTGCCGCGGTGGATGTCCGCTCCGATCGACTCCAGCCAGCCCACCTGGCCGTCGTCCTTCCAGTTCGACGCGTAATAGTCACGGTGCGCGAGCACCTCGGCGACGTCGAGGGGGCCCCGCACCGCCGCGCGCAGCCCCGGGACGCGGCGCGCGTCGGCGCGTGCGGTCACCGGGCGCAGCAGCGCCTTGCTGGGCATGCACGCCCAGTAGGAGCACTCGCCGCCGATCAGTTCGTTCTCCACCACCGCCGTGCTCAGCCCGGCGGCCCGGGCGCGGTCCGCGACGTTCTCGCCGACGGGCCCGGCTCCGACCACCACGACGTCGTACTCCACTGCATTCGTCATACGCGCAGTCTGGTGCGAGGTGTGCGCCGTGGCCAGCCGGGCAGGCGGAATACGGCGAGCCCGCACGCCGTTGTGCGGGGACGGCTTCGCCCGCCATGCCAGGAAGAGGAGCACACCATGTCCACCGTCGAGCTCACCAAGGAAAACTTCGACCAGGTCGTGAGCGAGAACGACTTCCTCCTCATCGACTTCTGGGCTTCCTGGTGCGGTCCCTGCCGGCAGTTCGCGCCCGTCTTCGAGAGTGCGTCCGAGCGCCACCAGGACCTCGTCTTCGCCAAGGTCGACACGGAGGCCCAGCAGGAACTGGCCGCGGCCTTCGAGATCCGCTCCATCCCGACCCTGATGATCGTGCGCGAGAACGTGGCGGTGTTCGCCCAGCCCGGCGCTCTGCCCGAGGCCGCGCTCGAGGACGTGATCGGGCAGGCCCGCAAGCTCGACATGGACGAGGTCCGCAAGTCCGTCGAGGACGCGAAGCAGGCCCAGGGCGGGCAGGACGCCCGGGAAGCGGGCTGAGGCGCGCCGGAGCGTACGGAAACAGGAAAGGGCCCGGCCGCAGCGGCGGGGCCCTTTTCCGTACGGCCGGTACGGGGAGGCGCTCCCGGCCCCCTAGAAGGGGTGGTCCGCCGGTTCGCGGCGGACCGTCGTCCAGCGCAGTTCGGTGAACGCCTCCAGGTTCGCCTCGCCGCCGAAGCGCGCCCCCGTGCCGGACGCGGCGACGCCGCCGAAGGGCGCGACCGCCTCGTCGTTGACCGTCTGGTCGTTGATGTGGGCGATGCCGGTGGGGACACGGTCCGCGAGCCGCACCCCGAGCGCGGTGTCGCGGGTGACGATGCCCAGGGAGAGGCCGTACGGGCTCGCCGACGCCAGGGCCGCGGCCTCGTCGAGGGTACTGAAGGAGCGGACCGGTGCGACCGGGCCGAACACCTCCTCGGCGTACGCGGGGGTGTCGTCGCCGACGCCCGCCAGTACGGTGGGCCGGTAGAAGAGGCCGCGGTGCGTGCCGCCCGCCACGAGCTTCGCGCCGCTCGCCGTGCTGGCCTCCACCAGACCGTGGATCTTGGCGAGTTGGGACCGGTCGATGATCGGGCCCAGGTGCACCTGCTCGCGGTGCGGGTCGCCGACGGCCAGGGACTCGGCCTTGGCGGCGAGCCGTTCGACGTACTCCTCGTAGAGCGAGGCGTGCACGAGGTGGCGGCCGGTGGTCATGCAGATCTGGCCCTGGTGGAAGAAGGACCCCCAGGACGCCTGGGCGACGGCGCCTTCGAGGTCGGCGTCCTCCAGTACGACGAGGGCGGAGTTGCCGCCCAGTTCCAGGTGGGCGCGCTTGAGCGCGCGCCCCGCGGCCTCCCCGACCGCGCGGCCCGCTTCCGTGGACCCGGTGAAGGAGACGACCGGTACGCCCGGGTCGGCGACGAGCGCCCGGCCGGCCCCGGCGCCGCCGGGCAGGACGTGCAGCAGGCCCTCGGGCAGTCCCGCCTCGGCGAACACGGCGGCCAGGCCGAGGCCGCCGCAGACCGCGGTACGGGGGTCGGGCTTGAGCAGAACACCGTTGCCCAGCGCGAGAGCGGGGGCGACGGAGCGTATGGAGAGGATCAGCGGGGCGTTGAAGGGGGCGATGACGCCCACCACCCCGGCAGGGACCCGCCGGGTGTACGACAGCCGGGGCGCCTCGCTGGGCAGTACCTGGCCGGTCGGGCGGGAGGCCAGGGCGGCGGCCTCGTAGCACTCCTGGGCGGCGACGTGGAGTTCGAAGTCGGCCTTGCCGGGTATGGAACCGGATTCCCGTACGAGCCATTCCCGCAGTTCGCCGGCGTGCGCGGCGAAGAGGTCGCCGGCGCGGCGGAGCACGGCGGCCCGCCGGAGGTGCGGTGTGCGGGCCCAGGCCGCCTGCACGGCCCCGGCGGTCCGGGCGGCCGTACCGACGTCCTCGGCGGTGGCGAGCGTGACCCGGCCGAGCGTTTCGCCCGTGGCGGGCTCGACGACGTCCGACTCACCGCCCGAGAGCCGGACGGGCTGCCAGGTCTTGGGGTCGAGCAGGGGCATGCGGATCTCCAGTCGCTCGGTCGTGCGGACGCTCAGTCGAGGGGAAGTCCCGTGTAGTTCGCGGCCAGTTCCGCGGCGGCGGACCGGGAGGCCGCGAGGCGGTGCAGCCGTGCGAGATGCACTCGGCCGTCGAACGCGCTCTCGCTTGGTTGACTGTGCAACATCGTAGTCATGTCGTACGAGAAACGAGTGGCCTGCCACACCCGCCGCAGACACAAGTCCGAGTAGGAGTCCAGGAGTTCGTCCGATCCGGTGCGGTGGTGGTGGGTGAGGGCACGGGCCAGGACCTGTACGTCGGAGACCGCCAGGTTGAGCCCCTTGGCGCCGGTGGGCGGCACGATGTGCGCCGCGTCCCCGGCCAGGAAGACCCGTCCGTGGCGCATCGGCTCGGTGACGTGACTGCGCATCGGCGTCACCGACTTCGAGGTGATCGGGCCGCGCGCCAGGCTCCAGTCGCCGTCGACCGCGAAGCGCCGGTCGAGCTCGTCCCAGATCCGCTCGTCGGACCAGTCGGCGGGGTCGGTGCCGTTGGGGACCTGGAGGTAGAGGCGCGAGACGCTGGGCGACCGCATGCTGTGGAGGGCGAAGCCGTCCTCGCCGCGCGCGTAGATCAACTCGCCGCAGGACGGCGGGACATCGGCGAGGACGCCCAGCCAGGAGTACGGGTACGCGCGCTCGTACGTACGGCGGACCGCGTCCGGGACCGCCGCGCGCGCGATGCCGTGGAAGCCGTCGCAGCCGACGACGTAGTCGCACTCCAGGGTCTGTTCGCGGCCGTCGTGCGTGAAGCGGACCACCGGGTGGTCGGACTCCGGCTTCTCGACGGCGTGGGCCTCGGCCTCGAAGAACAGCGGCGGTCCTTCGGCGAGCTGGAGGGCAATGAGGTCCTTGACGACCTCGGTCTGGGCGTACACCGTCACCGACCGGCCGCCGGTCAGCTCGGGGAAGTCGACGCGGTGGCTCCGGCGGTCGAAGCGGAGCTCGATGCCGTGGTGCACGAGCCCCTCGGTGTCCAGGCGGGCGCCGGCGCCGCAGGCGCGCAGGGCGTCGACGGTGCCCTGTTCGAGGATCCCGGCGCGCTGGCGCTGTTCGACGTACGCGCGGGTCCTGTTCTCCAGGACGACGCAGTCGATGCCGGCGGTGTGCAGCAGCCGGGCGAGGAGCAGCCCGGCCGGGCCGGCTCCGATGATTCCCACGCGGGTGCGGAGGGTGTGGGCCATCCGTTCAGCGCTCCAGTACCAGTGCGAGGCCCTGGCCGACGCCGATGCACAGCGCGGCGAGGCCGGTGCCCGAGCCCGCGGCGGCCAGCTGGTGGGCGACGGATCCGGCGAGGCGGGCACCGGAGGCGCCGAGCGGGTGGCCGACGGCGATGGCGCCGCCGCGCGGGTTGACGACGGCGGGGTCGAGGTCCGGCCACTCGGCGAGACAGCCGAGCGACTGGGCGGCGAATGCCTCGTTCAGCTCGAAGGTGGTGAGGTCGGCGAAGGACCTGCCCGCCTTGGCGAGCGCCCGCCGGACCGCCTCGACCGGGCCGAGACCGAAGAGCTGCGGCTCGATGCCGGTGACGGCGGAGGTGCGGATGCGGGCGAGCGGCTCGCGGCCGGTGGCGCGCAGGCCCTCCTCGTCGACGATCAGGAGCGCGGCGGCGCCGTCGTTGAGGGGCGAGGCGTTGCCCGCCGTGACGCTGCCGGTCTTGCGGAAGACCGGCTTGAGCTTGGCCAGTGCCTCCATGGTCGAGCCCTCGCGGATGCACTCGTCCCGGGTGAGGTCCACGCCGTCGTACGGGACGACCTCCCCGTCGTACAGACCGTCGGACCAGGCCCTGGCCGCCTTCTGGTGGCTGGCGAGGGCGAAGGCGTCCTGCTGCTCGCGGGTGATGCCGTGCTTGTCGGCGACGAGCTCGGCGCCCTCGCCGAGCGGGACGGTCCACTCGTCGGGCATGCGGGGGTTGGTCATGCGCCAGCCGAGCGTGGTCGAGTGCAGTTCCTGGTGGCCGGCGGGGAAGGCGCGCTCGGGCTTCTGGAGCACCCAGGGCGCGCGGGACATGGACTCGACGCCGCCGGCGATGGCGACGGAGGCGTCACCGAGCGCGACGGCGCGGGCCGCCTGGATGACGGCTTCGAGGCCCGAGCCGCAGAGACGGTTGACGGTGACACCGGGGACGGAGACGGGGAGTCCGGCGAGCAGCACGGCCATCCGGGCGACGTCCCGGTTGTCCTCGCCCGCGCCGTTGGCGTCGCCGAAGTAGACGTCGTCGATCCTGGCCGGGTCGAGACCGGGAGCGCGGGCGACGAGCGACTTGACGACGTGTGCGGCGAGGTCGTCGGGGCGTACGCAGGAGAGGGCGCCCCCGAACTTGCCGATCGGGGTACGGACGGCGTCGACGATGTAGACGTCGCGGATACTCATCGGGTCTCTCCGGAGTCGTAGGGTGACCACTGTGCGGTGTTCGCTGAGTGAACTATCGTTCACATCTGATCCCGCCCGAGTCTCTGCGGAGCGTCGTCCGCTGTCAACGGCCCGCCAGGAGGAATCCCATGCCGAGCGCCACGCCGAGGGGGGCCGGGAGCGCTGCCGCGAGCGCCGCGTCGCCCGTCGGGCCGGCCACCGAGCCCGTCGCCGAGCCGGTCGGTCCGCTGGAGCGCGGGCTCACCGTGCTGCGCGCCCTGTCCGCGCCCGGCGCCGGCGACCGGCTGCGGCACAGTGATCTCGTACGGTCGACGGGCCTGGCCCGCTCCACGGTCGACCGGGTCGTGTCCACACTCGACCGGCTCGGCCTGGCGCGCAGCGACGGGCGCGAGGTGGCCCTGGCGCCCCGGCTGATGGAGCTGCCCGGCGCGTACCTGACGGCGTGCGGGATTCCGGCGGCGCTCGGAGCCGCGGCGGAGCGGCTCGCGGACGAGTTCGACGAGTCGGTGTCGGTGGCGGTGCCGGACGACGGGGTCGCGGGGGTGCGCTTCGTACTCCAGACGACACGGCAGCGCACCATGTCGCTCGCCTTCCGGATCGGTGATCTGCTGCCCGCCGAGCGGTGCGCGCCGGGCGCGCTGTTCGCGGCGGAGTGGGACGCGCGGGGGTGGCGGGCGTGGCGCGGACGGCGGGCCTCGGACCCGCTGGACGCGGGGTTCGCGGCGGTGCCGCCGTTGCGCGGGCCGCGGGGCCGGGAGGACTTCGAGCAGCGGGCGGCGCGGGCGGGCGTGGACGGCTGGGCGGGTGACGACCAGCTGATCGAGCCGGGTCTGGTGGCGGTCGCCGTGCCCGTACGCGACGGAGCGGGGCGCACGGTGTGCGCGGTGAGCGTGGTCAGTCACACCAGCCGGCACACCCTGGAGTCGTTGCGCGAGGCCGTACTGCCCCGCCTGCGCGCGGTGCGCGGCGAGTTGGAGGCGGCGCTGGCGACGCCACGTCCGGCGGCGGAGGGCGCGCCCGCACGGGACACCTCGCTGGAGGCCAAGCGTGAGCTGGGCCCCGGCTTCCTCCAGTCCCTGGCGCGCGGACTCGCCGTACTCGGCTCGCTCGGCGCCGACCGGGGCGACGGGATGGCGCTGACGACGGTCGCCGGGGCGACGGGACTGGCCAGGGCGACGGCGCGGCGCTCGCTGCTCACCCTGGAGCAGCTGGGGTACGTCGCCTCCGACGGGGGCCGGTGGCGGCTGCTGCCGCGCGTGCTCGAACTGGGCTGCGCCCGCCTCTCCGAGCTGGGGCTCGCGGAGATCGCCCGGCCTCATCTGGCCGCGCTGGTACGGCGCGTGCACGAGTCCGCGTCGCTGGCGGTGCTCGACGGCGCCGACATCCGGTACGTGGCGCGGGTCCCCACGGTGCGCATCATGAGCGTCAACATCACGGTGGGTACGCGCTTTCCGGCGTACGCGACATCCATGGGCCGGGTGCTGCTGGCGGGCCTGGCGCCCGGGGAGCGGCCGCCGCTGCCGGAGGCGCTGCCGGCGCTGACCCGGCGCACCGTGACCTCGCCGGCCGAGCTGGGGCGCGTCATCGAGCGGGCGGCGGTCGACGGGTACGCCCTGGTGGACGAGGAGCTGGAGGAGGGGCTGCGCTCGCTGGCGGTGCCGGTGCGGGACGGGCAGGGGCGCGTGGTGGCCGCGGTGAATGTGGCCCGGCACGCGGGGGACGGGACGCCGGAGGAGATGCGGGAGGCGTTGCTGCCGGCGTTGCGGGAAGCGGCCGCGCTGATCGAGGCGGACCTGCGGGCACTGGGCACGGCGGGCCGGGCCGCGCCGCCGCTCTGACTCCGGCGCCCCCGCGGAGCCGTTCCCGCTTCGGGGAACATCGGCTGCGACCGACCATCGCGAGGTTCGCGCCGAGGCGGCTCGGGCGCCGGACGGTGCCCGTGTTCCGCTTACGACACGTGCGGGTTCAGGCACGAGAAGTGCGGGTTCAGGCTCACCACGCCCGCATCGGCCGGCATGCACCGCACCCCCCGAGGTGCCTGCCGCGCCTTCCGGATCGCCGGGCGGGGCGGCGGCCGGAGCGGCCGGTTCGGCGGGGTCACGCCGGTGTGGTGGCGGTGTGCTTCTCCTGGGATGCGAGGACTCCCGCCGAAGCCGCCGCCGTGGTCCTCACCCGCGACGACCAGGCCGGAAAGGTATACGGCCTCGCCGGTGACGCCGCCCGGCCGCTGCCGGAGCTGGCCTTCTCCGCCCCGGCGTGGCACCTCGCGACGGCGGACGAGGGGTTCGGTCCCGCAGCTGCTCGCCTGGGCGGCACTCCGGGAGCGGACAGTGGCGGTGAACCCGCGCGGGGAGGCGGCGGACATCGACATCGAGCTGGAGGCTTTCCGGCTCCGGGACGAGGCGTCGGCGCTCGGCCTGGCCGCGCTGTCCGGTGTCGGCCTGCTGTCCGCCGCGCCCGTCGCGCCCTCGCCGGTGCAGCTCGTGGACCCGGGCTTCCCCATCGGCGCGGCGAAGGCGGCTGTGCTCGGGGAGCGCGGCTTCGAGGTCCGTACGGTCCGGGGCGCGGGCCGCACCATCCACCGGGACGGCTTCGACGCGTTCATGGCGTCGCTGGACGGCTGGATCCGGCAGATGCGCGGGTACGGGCCGGACCGCTTCCGCGGGAGCGGCCCGTACCCGTATGCGCTGACGTACCTATGCCGCCTCAGCCGCCCGCCAGCACCGGCCAGAGATCCGGGTCCTCGAAGTCCAGCGCCCACAAGGCGGTATGGGTGATGCCGTACTCGCGCAGCACCGGCAGGTGTTCGGCGACGCCGCGCGCGTCCTGGTACCAGACCTCGCGCCGCTGCGAGCCGTCCGAGTAGCTGAAGTGCGGCGTCCGGGACTCCGGGTCGAGGGTGTAGGGCGCCCCCTTCGCGCTGCGCAGCGCCTCCGCCTCCTTCCAGGTGACGTGCTTGGCCCGGGTCTTGCCGTCGGCGGGCCAGTCCCAGCCGTACGCGGGGAGCCCCATCTCGATCTTGCCGGCCGGGACCTCCGCGGTCGCGACGCGCAGGATCTCGTCGTACCACCGCGGGGTGGACAGCGGGCCCGGCTCGCCGCCCTTCCAGTGGTAGTCGTACGCCATGATGCGCATCCGGTCGGCCGCGCGGCCGATGGCGGCGTAGTCCCAGATCCGGCCGGTGGTCGCCGTCTTGGGCGACACGGTGATCACGCACTGCTTGTCCATCGCGTGCAGGCCCCGGCAGACGCCCTCGACCAGCTTCGCGTACCCCGCGCGCACCTGCTCGTAGGTGGCGTCGCCGGTCGCGGCGATGGTCTCGTAGTCGAGGTCGAGTCCGTCGTAGTCGCGGCTCCCGGCGATTTTCAGGAGGGTGTCGATGTGGGTCGCGCGGTGCGTGGGGCTGGTGAGGATCGAGCCCAGCGCACCGGGTTTCATCGTCTCCATCACGGTCGGCACGACCTTGACGCCGGCGGCGTGCAGTCCGTCGACGACGCGCCGCTCCCCCGCGCCCGGATGGCCGTCGATCCGCCCGGCCGAGACGGCCTGGTACCAGAAGGGGCTGACGGTGTGCAGCTGCTCGGCGTGGGTCAGGGCATCGCGGTACGCCCCCTCCTGGTCCCAGTAGGGAAGCCAGGCGGAGACGGTACGGGGAGCGGCGGCGCGGTGCGGGTGCGGCTCGGGGTCCGGTCCGGCGGGGGCGGCCGGGAACTGCGCCGCCGCGCTCAGGAGCCCCGCCGCTACGAGGACGCTCAGGATTCGTGTGGCCATGGACCGAGCCTGTGACCCGGCCGCCGGGTCCGCGCTGCGGACTGGGCCGTCCAGGTCCTGACCTCACCCGGGTGACGACCCCCACGGCTGGGGCTCGGCCCCGGTCACGGCCCCGGTTTCCCTCGTCCGCCCGGCGAAGACCGTGCGGAAGGCGCCCCGCACGGACGCCTCGCGCGTACGGTCCAGCACCCCGAAGACCACCTCGTCGAAGTGGCCGGAGAAACGGCCCTCCCCGGTGAGGTGCGCGTGGAACGCGCCCGCCACGGCGGCGGGATCGTTCATGAAGACGCCACAGCCCCAGGCGCCCAGCACCAGCCGCCGGTAACCGCACGCGGCGGCCGTCTCCAGGACCCGCCCGGCGCGGGACGCGAGCGCGGCCGGGACGCGGTGCGCCCGACCGGGCTCGCGGCTGCGGATCACTCCCGCGTTGGGCGCGGGCGAGGTGAGGAACCCCGCGGTGTACGGCGCGGCGAGCAGCGCACCGCGGTCGTCGCGGAAGACCGGGACCTCGGGCGAGTGGATGACCCGGTCGGTGTAGAACGGGCTGCGGTCGGCACGGTGGTGGGCGTAGAACTCCGGGACGCGCAGCAGGGTCGCGTACAGCGCGGAGCCCCGGCACAGCGCCTCCTCCTGTGCCTGGGCGCCGTTCAGGTAACCGCCGCCCGGATTGCGCGCGGAGGCGAAGTTGAGCACGGCGACCGGGCCGGGTGCCGCTCCGGTCAGCCTGCGCGCCGCCTCCAGGCTGCTCTCCCCCGTGACCTCGAAGACCGTCGTACGGTCCGTGTCCGGCGTGACGGGGACCGGGTCGGGGCCGTACATCCTGGTCCCCGCCAGGGCGGCGGCCAGTGCGTCGCCGATCGGCACGTCCCGGCCGCCCGGGGCGGCGTACCGGCCCGCCCGGACGATCTCTTCGGTCTCTTTCGCGATTCCCCGCAGTCGTGCGCTCACAGGCCGGATCGTCGGTGACCACCGCCCGCCGGCGCAACGGGGTTTCCGCGCCCGCCGGGGCACCCTTGTGCGAGACGGCGTCTGTGGCTTAGGTGGAGTGCGATGCCCGTCCCGGTCCGTCCGGGGCGGGCTCAGGCACGATCCCGGCCACCCCATCAGTCGGTAAGGGAGAACAGCCCATGTCCCCAGGCGACTTCGCGCAAGAAGGCCCACCGGTCACCGAGGCAGGTGCCGAGGCCCTGCTGCGCGGCATCTG
Organism: Streptomyces enissocaesilis; assembly: GCF_039533765.1. Classification (NCBI taxonomy): domain Bacteria; kingdom Bacillati; phylum Actinomycetota; class Actinomycetes; order Kitasatosporales; family Streptomycetaceae; genus Streptomyces; species Streptomyces enissocaesilis. The sequence goes on from NZ_BAAAUD010000050.1 coordinate 56,234, forward strand.
TTTCAAGACAGGTCCGCCGCGCACCGTCGGCGTCGAACTCGAATGGCTCGTCCACGAACTCCACCTCCCCGAACTCCCCGTCGAACCCGCCCGTCTCGAAGCGGCGACGACCGCTCTGCGGGCCCTGCCCCTGCTCTCGACACTCACCGTCGAGCCGGGCGGCCAGCTGGAACTCAGCTCATTCCCGGCCCCGTCCCTGACCGAGTGCGTCGACTCCGTCTCCGCCGATCTGGACGCCGTACGCGCCGTTCTGCGCTCCCGGGACCTCGGCCTCACCGGTATCGGTACGGACCCCTGGCACCCCCCGAAACGTCTTCTGCGCGAGCCCCGTTACGACGCGATGGAGACGTACCTCGACCGGGCGGGTCCCGCGGGCCGGGCCATGATGTGCTCGTCGGCCTCCGTCCAGGTCTGCCTGGACGCGGGACACGAGGAGCCGGGCCCGCTCGGCCACGGGCGGCGCTGGCAACTCGCCCACCTCCTGGGCGCCGTACTGTCGGCGGCGTTCGCCAACTCGCCCTTCCAGCACCGGCGCCGCACCGGCTGGCGCTCCACGCGTCAGGCCCTGTGGACGGAGATCGAGCCCGGCCGATCCGCCGCTCCGCCCCTCGACGCGGAGCCGCGCGGCGCGTGGGCGGACCGCGCGCTGGACGCTCCCGTCATGTGCGTCAGGGGCGCGGACGACCGGCCGTGGGACGTGCCGGAAGGGCTGTCCTTCCGCTCCTGGATACGTTCCGGGGTGCCCCGGCCGCCGACCCGCGCCGACCTCGGCTACCACCTGACCACGCTCTTTCCGCCGGTGCGTCCGCGCGGCCATCTCGAACTGCGCATGATCGACGCGCAGCCGGGCGAGGACGGCTGGATCGTTCCGCTCGCCGTGGCCGCGGCGCTCTTCGACGACCCGGCGGCCTCGGAGATCGCGTACCGGGCCGTCAAGCCCCTGGCCGAGACTGCCGGTCCACTGCCCGCGCCGCACAACCCGCTGTGGATCAACGCCGCCCGGTACGGGCTGGCCGACGCCGAGCTGCGGGCGGCCGCCGAGGTCTGCTTCGACGCGGCGCTCGACGCGCTGCCCCGGCTCGGCGCTTCCACCGCCGTGCAGTGCGCCGTCGCCGCGTTCACCGAGCGGTACGTCGTGCGCGGGCGGTGCCCCGCCGACGATCTGCTCGACCCCGCTCACGGGAAGGACATCCGCGCATGAGCAACCCCATCGAGGCCGCCGGCCGCACCACCGACCCGGAGCCGCTGCGCGCCCGCGCCGTCGACGCGCTGCTCCGGGCGCGTGAGCGCACCGCCGCGCTCACCGACTGCGTGGACGACGGCGAACTGACCACCCAGCACTCCCCCCTGATGTCGCCGCTGGTCTGGGACCTGGCGCACATAGGCAACCAGGAGGAGCTGTGGCTGCTGCGGACGGTCGCGGGGCGTGACGCGCTGCGGCCCGGGATCGACTCGTTGTACGACGCCTTCGAGCATCCGCGCGCCGCGCGCCCCTCCCTGCCGCTGCTCGCCCCCGCCGAGGCCCGGGTGTACGCCGCCGAGGTGCGCGGCCGGGCCCTCGACGTACTGGAACACAGTCCTCTGCGCGGCACCCCGCTGCTGGACGCGGCCTTCGCCTTCGGGATGGTCGCCCAGCACGAGCAGCAGCACGACGAGACCATGCTGATCACCCACCAGCTGCGACGCGGCCCCGCCGCGCTCACCGCTCCCCCGCCGCCCCGCCCGGCGGCCGCGACGGCCGCCGGCACACCGGACGAGGTCCTCGTCCCCGGCGGCCCGTTCACCATGGGCACCTCCACCGAACCGTGGGCGCTCGACAACGAGCGGCCCGCGCACCACCGTTTCGTCCCGGCGTTCTTCATCGACACGGTGCCGGTGAGCAACGGCGCGTACCTGCGCTTCATGGAGGACGGCGGGTACACCGACGAGCGCTGGTGGGCGGCCGAGGGCTGGGCGCAGATCCGCAAGCACGAGCTGCGCGCCCCGCTCTTCTGGCGCCGCGAGGGCGGCCAGTGGCTGCGCCGGCACTTCGGGGTCGTGGAGCCCGTACCGGAGGACGAGCCGGTGCTGCACGTGAGCTGGTACGAGGCCGACGCCTACGCACGGTGGGCGGGGCGGCGGCTGCCCTCGGAGGCCGAGTGGGAGAAGGCGGCCCGCCACGACCCGGCGTCGGGCCGCTCGCTGCGCTACCCGTGGGGCGACGCCGACCCCACCCCGGAGCGGGCCAACCTCGGCCAGCGCCACCTGCGGCCGGCTCCGGTGGGGGCGTACGCCGCCGGGGAGTCCCCGCTCGGCGTACGGCAGTTGATCGGCGACGTGTGGGAGTGGACGTCGAGCGATTTCCTGCCCTATCCCGGCTTCGCGGCCTTCCCGTACCGCGAGTACTCCGAGGTCTTCTTCGGCAGCGCGCACAAGGTGCTGCGCGGCGGTTCCTTCGCCGTCGACGCGGTGGCCTGCCGGGGCACGTTCCGCAACTGGGACCTGCCGGTGCGCCGTCAGATCTTCGCGGGGTTCCGTACGGCGCGGGACGCGCCGGACACCCGGGACGTACCGCCGGGCCCGGTGGTTTCCTGATGTGCCGTCACTTCGCCTGCCTCGGGCCCGAGGTGCCCCTCGGCGACCTTCTGGTGAAGCCCGCGCACGGCCTGTACCGCCAGGCGTGGGCGCCCCGCCTCCAGCGGTACGGGACCGTCAACGCGGACGGGTTCGGGGTCGGCTGGTACGCCGAGGGCGATCCGGTGCCGGCCCGCTACCGGCGCTCGGGGCCGATGTGGGCCGACACCTCCTTCGCCGACCTGGCCCGCGTCGTGCGCTCCGGGGCCGTGCTCGCGGCGGTCCGCGACGCCACGGAGGCGGGTGCGGACGGGGAGGCCGCGGCGGCTCCGTTCGCCGCCGGGGTCTGGCTGTTCAGCCACAACGGCGCGCTCAGGGGCTGGCCCCGGTCGGCGGCGACGCTCGCCGGCGCGCTGCCCGCGGCCGAACTGCTCGCCCTGGAGGCGCGGTGCGACTCGGCGCTGGTCTGGGCGCTCGTACTGCACCGGCTGCATGACGGCGACGAACTGGGGCAGGCGCTGGCGGACACCGTCCTGGAGCTGGCGGAGGCCGCCCCCGGATCCCGGCTCAACCTGCTCCTCACGGACGGCGGGACGGTCGCCGCGACCGCCTGGGGCGACACGCTCTGGTACTACGCGGAGCCGGGCCGCCGCACGGTCGTGGCCTCCGAGCCGTACGACGACGATCCGCACTGGCGCGAGGTCCCGGACCGCACCCTCCTCGCCGCCACCCGCACCGATGTCCTGCTGACCCCGCTCAAGGAGCCCACTGCGTGAGCCCGTTCCTGCTGACCCGCACCCTGCCCGAGGACGCGACGGACGCCGATCTTCGCGCCGACGTGCTGCACGGACTGACCCGCACGACCAAGGTGCTGCCGCCGAAGTGGTTCTACGACGCGCGCGGCAGCGAGCTGTTCGAGGAGATCACCCGGCTGCCCGAGTACTACCCGACCCGCGCGGAGCGGGAGATCCTGATCGCCCGCTCCCCCGAGATCGCGGCCGCCACGCGGGCCCGCACGCTGGTGGAGCTGGGCTCGGGCTCCTCGGAGAAGACCCGCCACCTGCTGGACGCGCTCCTGCCCGGGCTGCACAGCTACGTCCCGGTCGACGTCAGCGAGAGCGCGCTGACCGCCGCCGCGACGGCGCTCCTCGACGAGCGGCCCGCCCTGTCCGTACACGCGCTGATCGCGGACTTCACGCGCGGGCTCGCCCTGCCCGGGACGCCGGGTCCGCGCCTGGTCGCCTTCCTGGGCGGCACCATCGGCAATCTGCTGCCCGACGAGCGCGCGGTGTTCCTCAAGTCGGCGCGTTCGCTGCTGGCCCCCGGGGACACGCTGCTGCTCGGCACGGACCTGGTGAAGGACGAGGCGACGCTCGTCGCGGCGTACGACGACGCGCAGGGCGTCACCGCCGCGTTCAACAAGAACGTCCTGTCGGTCATCGGCCGGGAGCTGGACGCGGACTTCGACCCGGACGACTTCGACCATGTCGTGGTGTGGGACCGCGGGCACGAATGGATCGAGATGCGGCTGCGGGCGCGGACCGCGCTGACGGTGAAGATCCGTGAGCTGGACCTCGTGGTGTCGTTCGAGGAGGGTGAGGAGATCCGCACCGAGGTCTCGGCGAAGTTCCGGCGGGAGAGGGTACGCCGGGAGCTCGCCGGGGCGGGTCTGGAGCTGCGGGAGTGGTGGACCGACGAGGCGGAGCGTTTCGCGCTGTCGCTGGCGGTGGCGGTGTAGGGGGGCGCCGGCGCCCGCGGCGGGCAGACCCCGGACCCGGAGGGGCTGGATGGGTACCGCAACCCGTTCCGGCCCCTCCGGCGGTCAGGAAGCGGGGTCCGGGGCGGAGCCCCCTCCCCGCACACGGCGGAGCCGCGAAGTGTCGCAGCCGGGAAGGGGCGGGTGTGGGGGCGGCTCCGCAGGGCACCCGCACCGTGCCAGAAGCCGAACATGCGCCCCGGCGACTGCTGGGGCACGGTGGGAGAAGCGCGCGCCGGGACGCCCCCGCGCCGCCAGGAGCAGAGAAGGAGCCCCCATGTCCGACCACACGTACCGCGTCACCGAGATCGTCGGCACCTCGACGGAGGGCCTGGACCAGGCGATCCGCAACGGCATCGACCGTGCCTCGCAGACCCTGCGCGGCCTCGACTGGTTCGAGATGACACAGGTGCGTGGCCACATCGTCGACGGCCGGGTCGAGCACTACCAGGTGGGCCTCAAGGTCGGCTTCCGTCTCGAGGACACGGCGTGACCCATGGGCGGGAGCACGGAGGTGTGACCCCGTAGGCGGGAATACGCAGCCGGGAGCGCGTGGGCGGGAGCGTCAGGTACGGCCCTCGCGCTCCTGCGCGTCCCTGAGCGCCGCCGACGTGGCCGCCCAGCGGGCGCGTACGACCCTGAATCCGGCCTGTTCCGCCGCGACGCAGACCAGTTCGTCGTCGTCCACGAGCATCCGGATCTCCCGCCCCTGCGCCGCCAGCCGCTCCAGGATCTCCAGCTTGGTGTGGCGGGCGGGCCGCCGGTCGTTGTCCCGGCGCATCCAGATCCGCCCCTCGGGCAGGTCCTGCGCCGCGAGCCAGGCGAGCGTGTCGCGCCGGCACCGCTCGGGGCGGCCGGTGAGGTAGGCGACCTCGCACTCCCGCGCGCTGTCCAGCACCATTCGTACCCCCTCGGGCAGCGGAGGGTCGTGGGGCGCCGCGCCGAAGAAGGCGTTCCAGTCCCGCGGCCTGCGTTCCAGGAAGTGCTGGCGGTGCGCCGTGTCGGCGAGTGTCCCGTCCAGGTCGAATACGGCCAGTGGCCTGCTGCTGTGCGTCATTGAGGCACCTTAGGGCGTACCCGGCGGATCTTTCCGGGCCGACCGGGAATCCCCGCGCGGGACAGGCGTTGAAGTGAGGGTGAGCTCAGCGATCGCGCAGACCCGGTTCTCCGTACTCGACCGCTCCCGTACGCGCGAGGCGCACGACGCACCGCAGGCGCTGCGGGACACCGTGGACCTCGCCCGGCGGATCGAGGCGCTGGGCTATCACCGCTTCTGGGTGTCGGAGCACCACAGCGTGCCCGGCGTGGCCGGTTCCGCGCCGACCGTGCTCGCCGCCGCCGTCGCCGCCGCGACGTCCACCGTCCGGGTGGGGACGGGCGGCGTGATGCTGCCGAACCATCAGCCGCTGGTCGTCGCGGAACAGTTCGGCGTACTGGAGTCGCTCTTCCCCGGCCGGATCGACATGGGACTCGGCCGTTCCGTCGGTTTCACCGACGGGATACGCAGGGCGCTGGGCCGGGACAAGAGGGACGCCGGGGACTTCGCCGCCCGGCTGGACGAGTTGCTGGGTTACTTCACCGGTGACCAGGGCGCGCATCCGCAGGTCCACGCCCATCCCGCCGAAGGGCTGCGCGTCCCCGCGTTCGTACTGGCCACGGGTGCCGGGGCGCAGGTCGCCGCGGCGGCCGGGCTGCCGCTGGTGATCGCGGCGGCGCGCGGCGAGGAGGAGATGCTGCGGGCGGTCGACGGCTACCGGGAGGCGTTCCGGCCGTCGGTATGGGGCGAGCGGCCGTACGTCGTGCTGTCGGGCACGGTGGCCGTGGCGGGCACGACGGAGGAGGCCCGGCGGCTCCTGGTGCCGGAGGCCTGGGCATCGGCGTACTCCCGCACACACGGATCGTTCCCGCCGCTCTCACCGGTCGACGAGATCCTGGCCCGGCCGATGAGCGACCGCGAGCGCGGCCTCTTCCACGCATCCCTGCGCGGGCACGTCCACGGCACCGAGGACGAGGTCGCCGACGCCCTGGAGAAGGTGCTCGGCCGCAGCGGCGCCGACGAGTACCTGGTCGCGACGAGTACGTACGACCGCGGGGCACTGCTGGGCTCCTACCGGCGGCTGGCCCGCGTGGTGGGGCTCACGGGCACGGACGGCGGAGCGGACGCCGTCTAGTATCGAACCGTTTGTCGCACCAGCCCCCGCGTACGGAGTCCCGCCGATGCACAGTGCCCACGACCCGTACGCCGCCCATGACCCCTACGTCCGTGTGCGCGGCGCCGACGAGCACAACCTCCGGCACGTCGACGTCGACATCCCCCGTGACGCGCTCGTGGTCTTCACCGGCGTCTCGGGGTCCGGGAAGTCCTCCCTGGCCTTCGGGACGATCTACGCCGAGGCCCAGCGCCGCTACTTCGAGTCGGTCGCGCCGTACGCCCGCCGCCTGATCCACCAGGTGGGCGCGCCCAAGGTGGGCGAGATCAGCGGCCTGCCGCCCGCCGTGTCGCTGGAGCAGCGGAGGTCCGCGCCGGGCTCACGGTCCTCGGTCGGGACGGTCACCACCCTCTCCAACTCCCTGCGCATGCTGTTCTCCCGGGCGGGAACGTATCCGCCCGGTGCCCCGCGCCTCGACTCGGACGCGTTCTCGCCGAACACGGCGGCGGGCGCCTGCCCCGAATGCCACGGCCTCGGCCGGATCCACCGCACCAGCGAGGAACTGCTCGTACCCGACCCGTCGCTCTCCATCCGCGAGGGCGCGATCGAGGCGTGGCCGGGTGCCTGGCAGGGCAAGAACCTGCGCGACGTGCTGGACGCGCTCGGGTACGACGTGGACCGGCCCTGGCGCGAGCTGGAGCGGCGGGACCGCGACTGGATCCTGTTCACCGACGAGCAGCCGGTCGTCACCGTGCACCCGGTGCGCGACGCGGGGCGCATCCAGCGCCCGTACCGGGGGACGTACATGAGCGCCCGCCGCTACGTCATGCACACCTTCGCGGACTCCAGGAGCCAGACCCTGCGGGCGCGTGCCGAGCGCTTCCTGACCGCCGGACCGTGCCCGGTGTGCGGCGGCGGCAGGCTGCGCCCCGAGGCGCTCGCGGTCACGTTCGGCGGCCGTACGATCGCCGGGCTGGCGGGGCTGCCCCTGTCGGAGCTCGCACGGGTCCTGGGCTCGGGACCGGCGGACGGGGACGAGACCGCGCGGGTGCTGACGGGTGACCTGCTGGAGCGGATCGCGGTCGTCACGGAACTGGGGCTCGGGTATCTGAGCCTCGACCGTACGACGCCGACGCTCTCCTCCGGCGAGCTCCAGCGCCTGCGCCTGGCGACGCAGCTGCGCTCGGGGCTCTTCGGTGTCGTGTACGTACTCGACGAGCCGTCGGCGGGGCTGCATCCGGCCGACACCGAGGCCCTGCTGGTCGTCCTCGGCCGGCTGAGGGCCGCGGGCAATTCGGTCTTCGTCGTGGAGCACCATCTGGACGTGGTGCGCGGTGCGGACTGGCTCGTCGACGTCGGTCCGGGCGCGGGCGAGCACGGTGGCACAGTGCTGCACAGCGGGCCGCCCGCCGCTCTGGCGGAGGTGGCCGAATCGGCGACCCGGCGCTTCCTCCTCGACCGTGAGCCCGCTCCCCCGCGCGAGGTCCGCGAGCCGTCGGGCGTGCTGCGGCTGAACGGTGTGGAGCGCCACAACGTGCGCGGCGTGGACGCCGCGTTCCCCCTCGGGGTGTTCACGGCGGTGACCGGTGTGTCGGGTTCCGGCAAGTCGACGCTCGTCGGGCAGGTACTCGCGGGGGTCCTGGCGGACGGGGCCACCGGCAGCGGAACGGGGTGCGCCTCGGCCGAGGGGCTGGACGCGGTGGACCGGCTGGTCCAGGTCGACCAGCGCCCGATCGGCCGTACGCCGCGCTCCAATCTGGCGACGTACACCGGCTTCTTCGACGTCGTGCGCAAGCTCTTCGCGGCCACCGAGGACGCCCGTGCGCGCGGGTACAGGGCGGGCCGGTTCTCGTTCAATGTGGCCGGCGGGCGGTGCGAGACCTGCCAGGGCGAGGGGTTCGTGTCGGTGGAGCTGCTCTTCCTGCCGAGTACGTACGCGCCGTGCCCGGACTGCCGCGGCGCGCGCTACAACCCCGGGACGCTGGAGGTCACGTACCGGGGCCGCAGCATCGCCGAGGTGCTCGACCTCACCGTCGAGGCGGCGGCCGGGTTCTTCGCGGGTACGCCGGCGGCCGAGCGCAGTATCCGGGCCCTGCTGGAGGTGGGGCTCGGGTATCTGCGCCTGGGGCAGCCCGCGACGGAGCTCTCCGGCGGCGAGGCGCAGCGCATCAAGCTCGCGAGCGAACTCCAGCGCACCCGCCGCGGGCACACCGTGTACGTACTGGACGAGCCGACGACCGGGCTGCACCCGGCGGATGTGGAGGTGCTGATGCGCCAGTTGCACGGACTGGTGGACCAGGGGCACACGGTGGTCGTCGTCGAGCACGACATGGCCGTGGTGGCGGGCGCCGACTGGGTGATCGACCTGGGCCCCGGCGGCGGCGGCGAGGGCGGCAGGATCGTGGCGGCGGGGCCGCCCGCCGAGGTGGCCCGGGCGGCGGGCAGCCGCACGGCGCCTTACCTGGCCAGGGAGTTGCGGATCGCGACCTGACCGCCGGTGTCAGCGGCCCCGGGCGCGGCTGGTGCGGCGCAGTCCGATCAGCTCGGCCACGGACTCCAGCCGGCGGGCGGTCGTCTCGTCGCCGACGACCGGGCGGGCGACGGTCCCGGCCGCCTCCAGCCAGGGGCGGAGGGTGTCCGTGGCGGCCGGGGTCGGTCAGCGGCGCGGCGCCTTCCTGGTCGCCCGCAGCCACTCCTTGTTCATCGCCGCGATGGACGGCAGCGGAATGCCCTTCGGGCAGGCGGTGGCGCACTCGCCGGCCAGGGTGCAGCCGCCGAAGCCCTCCTCGTCCATGGCCGAGACCATGTCGAGGACCCGGGTCTCGCGTTCGGGCGCCCCCTGCGGGAGCACGTTCAGGTGGTTGACCTTGGCCGAGGTGAAGAGCATCGCCGAGCCGTTCGGGCAGGCCGCGACGCACGCGCCGCAGCCGATGCACTCGGCGTGCTCGAACGCGAAGTCGGCGTCGGCCTTGGGCACGGGTGTGGCGTGCGCCTCGGGGGCGGCGCCGGTCGGGACGCTGATGTAGCCGCCCGCGCCGATGATCCGGTCGAACGCCGACCGGTCCACCACCAGGTCCTTGACCACCGGGAAGGCGCCCGCCCGCCACGGCTCGACGTCGACGGTGTCGCCGTCCTCGAAGTGCCGCATGTGCAGCTGGCAGGTGGTGGTGCGCTCCGGGCCGTGCGCGTCGCCGTTGATGACGACGCCGCACGCGCCGCAGATGCCCTCGCGGCAGTCGTGGTCGAAGGCGACCGGCTCGTCGCCGTTCAGGATCAGCTTCTCGTTGAGCGTGTCGAGCATCTCCAGGAACGACATGTCCTCGGAGATGTCGTCGATGTCGTACGTGACCATGGCGCCGGGTTCCTCGGCGTTGCGCTGGCGCCAGACGCGCAGGGTGAGCCTCATGCGTAACTCCGCTGGGTGGGGTGGACGTAGGCGAATTCGAGGGCTTCCTCGTGCAGGACGGGGGCCCGGCCCGTACCGGTGAACTCCCAGGCGGCGGCGTACGAGAACTCCTCGTCCTTGCGGGCCGCCTCGCCGCCCTCGGTCTGGCTCTCCTCGCGGAAGTGGCCCCCGCAGGACTCGGTGCGGTGCAGGGCGTCGAGGCAGAGCAGTTCGGCCAGTTCCAGGTAGTCGACGACGCGGTTGGCCTTCTCCAGCGACTGGTTGAGCTCCTCGCCCGTGCCCGGCACCTTGATCCGGCGCCAGAACTCCTCGCGGATCTCCGGGATGCGGCCGAGCGCCTTGCGCAGGCCCTCCTCGGTGCGGGCCATGCCACAGTACTCCCACAGGAGTTCGCCGATCTCCCGGTGGAAGGAGTCGGGGGTGCGGTCGCCGTCGACGGCGAGCAGCCGCTCCAGGCGGTCGTGGGTCTCCGCGACCGCGCGGACCGCCTCCGGGTGGCTCGCGTCGACGTCGTCGTGGTGGGGGTTGCGGGCCAGGTAGTCGTTGATGGTGGACGGCAGGACGAAGTAGCCGTCGGCCAGGCCCTGCATGAGGGCGGACGCGCCGAGGCGGTTGGCGCCGTGGTCGGAGAAGTTGGCCTCGCCGATGGCGAAGAGGCCGGGGACGGTGGTCTGGAGGTCGTAGTCGACCCACAGGCCGCCCATCGTGTAGTGGATCGCCGGGTAGATGCGCATGGGCACCTCGTACGGGTTCTCCGCCGTGATCCGCTCGTACATCTCCAAGAGGTTGCCGTACTTCTCCTCGACGGCCTTGCGGCCCAGGCGCCGGATCGCGTCGGCGAAGTCGAGGTAGACGCCCTGCCCGCCGGGGCCGACGCCGCGCCCCTCGTCGCAGACGTTCTTGGCGGCGCGCGAGGCGATGTCGCGCGGCACGAGGTTGCCGAAGGAGGGGTAGGCGCGCTCCAGGTAGTAGTCGCGCTCGTCCTCGGGGATGTCGCCCGGCGGGCGGGTGTCGCCCTGGGCCTTGGGGACCCAGATGCGGCCGTCGTTGCGCAGCGACTCGCTCATCAGGGTGAGCTTGGACTGGTGGTCGCCGGAGCGCGGGATGCAGGTGGGGTGGATCTGGGTGAAGCAGGGGTTGGCGAAGTACGCGCCGCGCCGGTGGGCCCGCCAGATCGCCGTGGCGTTGGAGTTCTTGGCGTTGGTGGAGAGGTAGAAGACGTTGCCGTAGCCGCCGCTCGCGAGCACCACGGCGTCGGCGAAGTACGTCTCGACGCGGCCGGTGATCAGGTCGCGGGCCACGATGCCGCGCGCCCGCCCGTCGACGACGATCAGGTCCAGCATCTCGGTGCGGGCGTGCATCTCCACATGGCCCGCCGCGATCTGCCGGGACAGCGCCTGGTAGGCGCCGAGGAGGAGCTGCTGCCCCGTCTGGCCCCGGGCGTAGAAGGTCCTGGACACCTGTACGCCGCCGAAGGAGCGGGTGTCGAGCAGGCCGCCGTACTCACGCGCGAAGGGCACGCCCTGCGCGACGCACTGGTCGATGATCTCGACGGAGATCTGGGCGAGGCGGTGGACGTTGGACTCGCGGGCCCGGAAGTCGCCGCCCTTGACCGTGTCGTAGAAGAGCCGGTGGACGGAGTCGCCGTCGTTGCGGTAGTTCTTGGCGGCGTTGATGCCGCCCTGCGCGGCGATGGAGTGGGCGCGGCGCGGCGAGTCCTGGTAGCAGAACTGGACGACGTGGTAGCCCTGTTCGGCGAGCGTGGCGCCCGCCGCGCCGCCCGCCAGGCCCGTACCGACGACGATGACGGTGTGCTTGCGGCGGTTGGCCGGGTTGACCAGCTTGGCCTCGAAGCGGCGGGTGTCCCAGCGCTCGGCGACCGGGCCGGAGGGGGCCTTGGTGTCGGCGACCGGCGCACCGGTCGTGTAGGCCGTGTAGTCGGCGTGTTCCCTGTACTCACTCATGTCAGCCCACCACTCCAGTCATGACGGCGACCGGTACGGAGACGAATCCGGCGGTCAGCACCAGCGCGAGGCCGTTGGCCACGGTCTTGAGAATGCGGTCACGCCGTGCGTTGCCCACGCCCAGCGTCTGCGCGGCGCTCCAGAAGCCGTGCCGGACGTGCAGCCCGACGGCGAGCATCGCCACGAGGTAGATGACGTTGCCGTACCAGGTGGAGAAGGTCGCCACGACGTTCTCGTACGGGCGCCCGGCCTGGGCGTTCTCGTTCACCGTCAGCGTCGTCAGGTCCAGCAGGTGCCACACGACGAACAGCGCGAGGATGATCCCGCCCCACCGCATGGTGCGCGTCGCGTAGCTCGCCCGCCGCCGCTTGTGCACGTACTTGCTCGGCCGCGCGGCGATGTCGCGCCTGCTGAGCTGGTACGCAGCGACGCCGTGCAGCACCACCGCCGCGAGCAGTGCCACGCGCACGACCCACAGCGCCCACTCGTGGTGCAGGAGGGGTTCGCCCATGGTCCGCAGCCAGTGCGCGTAGGCGTTGAACTCGCCGGACCCGAAGAAGATCTTGAGGTTGCCGAGCATGTGGGCGACCAGGTACATGAGCATGATCAGGCCACTCACGGCCATCACCGTCTTCTTGCCGACGGTCGATCCCCAGAAGGAGCGCGTGAGAGACGGTTGCCGTTCCGTCCGCGTAGCCAGTGCCATGGCACCGACGCTAAGGCCCGGAGGTATCAGAGGTCCAAGACATGGTTCGGCTCATGTCCATAGGCTTGGCCTATCGCAGTTAGGGTGGCGCCATGCAGCTCCAGCAGCTCCTCTACTTCGTGACCGTCGCCGAGACCCTGCACTTCACGCACGCCGCCGAGCAGGTCCACGTCTCCCAGCCGTCCCTCTCCCAGCAGATCCGCGCGCTGGAGAAGGAGCTGGGCGCCGGCCTCTTCACCCGCGCCCGCGGCAACATCGCCCTCACCGACGCCGGCGAGGCCCTGCTGCCGCTGGCCCGGCGCATCCTCGCCGACGCCGACACCGCCCGCCACGAGGTCCAGGAGCTGGCCCAGCTGCGCCGCGGCAGGGTGCGGCTCGGTGCGACGCCGAGCCTGTGCACAGGGCTGCTCCCCGACGTCCTGCGCACCTTCCACGACCTGCATCCCGGCATCCGGCTGCTGATCCAGGAGAGCGGCTCGCACGATCTCGTACGGGAGCTGGCGCGCGGCGCCCTCGACCTCGCCCTGGTCGTGCTGCCGCTGCCGACGCCGTCCCCCGCCCTGACCACCGTCGAGCTGCTGCACGAGGACCTGGTCGTGGTCTCCGCCGCCTCACTGCCCCGTCCCGGGAGAGGCGGCAGGTCCGTGCGCGTCGCGGATCTGGAGGGCGAGCCGATGGTGATGTTCCGGCACGGCTACGACCTGCGCGAGCTGACCGTCGCCGCCTGCCGGGCCGAGGGCTTCGAGCCGTCGTTCACGGTGGAGGGCGGCGAGATGGACGCCGTGCTCGGCTTCGTACGGGCCGGGCTCGGGCTCGCGGTCGTGCCCCGCATGGTGGCCGCGCGGGCGGGGCGCGACCTGCGGGTCACGCCCCTCGCCCGGCCCGGTCTGAGCCGTACGATCGCCCTCGCGCACCGCAGCGACGTGGCCCCGCCGCGCGCGGCCCGCGAGCTGCAGAACGTACTCCTCGCCTCCCGCGTCCGTCAGACGGCGTCGGCCAGCAGCAAGGTGTGAATGCGGTCGGGCGCGCCGGGCCTGGCGTAGTACCAGCCCTGCGCCGTGTCGCAGCCCAGCTCGCGCAGCTGCGCGGCCTGGGCGCCCGTCTCCACGCCCTCCACCGTCACCCCCAGGTCCAGGCTGTGCGCCAGGGACACGATGCCCTCGACGATCTTCAGGTCGACGGCGTCCGCCGGGCGCTGCTGCATGGACCGGGTGAAGGAGCGGTCCAGTTTGAGCACGCTCACCGGCAGTCTGCGCAGATTGGCGAGGTTGGAGTAGCCGGTGCCGAAGTCGTCGAGCGCGATGTCCACGCCCATCTCGGCGAGCCGGCGCAGCGGCTTGAGCAGGTCGTCGTCGGCGCCGATCAGCGCCGACTCGGTGACCTCCAGACACAGCGCGCTCGGCTCCAGGCCCGCCCGCTCCAGGACCTCCACCGTGTCGGAGACCAGACCGGGGTGGTGCAGCTGCATCGGCGAGAGGTTCACGTTGATGTGCAGCGGCCCGCCGTCGGAGTGCCGCTTCTGCCAGAACCTGGCCTGGCGTACGGACTCTTCGAGCACCCAGCGGCCGAGCGGCACGATCAGCCCGGTGTGCTCGGCGAGCGGGATGAACCGGTCGGGGCCGAGGACGCCGTGCTGCGGGTGGCACCAGCGCACCAGCGCCTCCGCGCCGTGCACACTGCCGTCGCCGAGATGCACCAGCGGCTGGTACTCGATGAAGAACTCGCCCCGCTCCAATGCGGCGGGCAGGGCGTTGGTGAGTCCGTGCCGGGTGATGGCGCGGGCGTCCGCCTCCGCGTCGGCCGTCTCGAAGCGGTTGCCGCCCGCCGACTTGGCGCGGTACATGGTGATGTCGGCGCTGCGCAGCACCTCCGCGGGGCCGCGTTCGCCCGCCGGGCCTTCGACGATGCCGATGCTGCCGCGTACGGTCAGGTCACGGCCCTCGATGCGGATCGGGGCCGACAGCGCGGTCAGGATGCGGGCGGCGAGCTCGTCCACCTCCCGGCGGGTGTCGGGACCCGTGGTCAGCGCCACGAACTCGTCGCCGCCGAGCCTGGCCACCATCTCGCCGGGCGCCGTCGCACAGCTCTGCAGCCGGTCGGCGACCTCCACGAGGAGCCGGTCGCCCGCCGAGTGGCCGAGGCTGTCGTTGACCGCCTTGAAACCGTCGAGATCGAGGTAGCACAGGCCGAAGCGCATGCCGTCGCCCGCGGACAGCGCCTTCTCCAGGCGTTCGAAGAACAGCGTGCGGTTGGGCAGTCCCGTCAGCGCGTCGTGGGTGGCCTCGTAGCGGAGCCGCAGATTGAGCAGCCGCCGCTCGGTGGTGTCCTCCATGAGCGCCAGCTGGTACTGCGGCTTCCCGTCGGCGTCGCGCAGCAGCGAGACCGTCAGGTTGGTCCACAGGACGGTGCCGTCGGTGCGGTAGTACGGCTTCTCGACGCGGTAGTTCTCGCGCTCGCCGCGCACCAGTTCGCCGTACAGCTTCCACACATGGGGCGTGTCCTCGGGGTGGACCCACTCGCTCACCTTCCTGCCCCGCACGGCGTGACCGAGCCCGCCGAACATCCGCATGAGCGCGTCGTTGACCTCCAGGACGTTGCCGTCGAGGTCGGCGATGCCGATGCCGATCGCCGCGCCTTCGAAGACCGCGCGCAAGCGGGTCTCGGTGGCGTGCAGCGCCTTCTGCGCCTCGGTGCTGGCCAGCAGCGACGACCGTGCGAGGGCCTCCTGCTCGGCGAGGGTGCGCTCACGGAGGGCCTGCGCGAAGCCCGCCGCGACGGCGTGCTGGAGCCGGGAGCAGCGGGCCCGCTGCTCCTCGGCCTCGGCGGGCGAGTCCTCCTCCGCGGCGCAGTACAGCACCAGGTAGGAGTCGACGACTCCGAGCGTACGGACGAGGGCGTCCGGATCGGTGCAGTGCGCGGCGACCAGGGCGGCGCCGACCTCGTGCGCGGGCGTGGTGTCGAAGGGCCGCCGGCGCAGAGCCTCGCTCAGCTTCCGGGCGAGCGGCAGCAGGTGCCGTTCGACCTCGGGGCGGGTCATGGAGGTGGCGGTGACGGGGAAGACGGCCCGGCTCCAGATCGTCGCGAACCGCTCCAGCCTGTCGTCGAGTGTGTCGTCGAGTCTGTCGCCGGGTCCGTCGTCGGGGCTGCCCGCCGCTCCCTGCCCGGCGGCCGGTCCGGACCCGGGCCCCGGTGCCTGCGCTGGCACGCTCACTGCTTGCGACCCACCCCTGCGTAGCCCGAGTAGGCATACGGATCCTCCTGCGCGGCCGGGGTCTCGGGCCGCCAGTCCGGCATCGGGACAAGTCCCGGCTCGACCGTCGCGTACCCCTCGAAGAAGCGTGCGATCTCCTCGCGCGAGCGCATGACCAGCGGGTTCTTGATGTTCTTGTAGACCCCGACCGTGCCGCCCGCCTGTTCCTCGGGGACCGGGATCCCCTCGTAGGAGGCATGGGTCAGGATCAGGACGCTCCCCGGCGCGAGGGCGTCGCGCAGGGTGGCGACGGCGGCCTGCGGATCGTCGGCGTCCTCGACGAAGTGGAGTACGGCGACGAGCAGCAGCGCCACCGGCCGGTCCAGGTCGATGAGCTCGCCGACCACGGGGTCGTTCAGGATCTCCTGCGGCTTGCGCAGGTCGGCCGCGGCTATGCCGGCCCGGTCGTTGCCCGCGAGCACGGCCCGGCTGTGCGCGACGGCGACCGGGTCGTGGTCGACGTACGCCACGCGGGCCTCGGGGTCGGCGGCCTGGGCGACCTCGTGGACATTGCCGAAGGTCGGTATGCCGGAGCCGATGTCGAGGAACTGGGTGATGCCCTCACCGATCGCGAAGCGCACCGCGCGGCGCATGAACGCCCGGTTCGCCTGCATGACCTTCGGGAGGCCCGGCATGAACTCCATGGCCTTGCGGGCCGCTTCCCTGTCGACCTCGAAATTGTGCGAACCGCCCAGGTAGAAGTCGTAGATCCGGGACACGCTCGGCACCGAGAGGTCGATGCCCTGGGGTGCCCAGGCGGGTCGCTCCATCAATGTCTCCAACTCATCGCCAGGGGACGTCCGGTCATGACCAAGACCGGTGTTCGAGCCGAGGCTACTGATCGGCAGGCATCAGAGCGAGCAAAAACGGAAATTGACGGTCCGTTCTGGGTCACACCCCATCACCATGTGCGACACATACGACCGGCCCGCCCTGCCGCCCGGAGCGGAGGAACGGGCCGGCCCGGCCGGGCGCCACGGCGGGAGAACGCCGCCGGAACTACGCGGGCGCACCGACCAGCTTGCCCTCGGGCGAGACCGCGTACCACGTGCCGCCGACCCCCTGGCCGTTGGTGTCGCCCGGCTTCGCGTCACCCGAGAAGGTGTAGACGGGCCAGCAGTCGATCGTCTGCTGCCGGACGCCGTCGGGGCGGTCGAAGACGACGAAGCCCTTCTTGAGGATGCCGTCGGTGTCGTTCTTCCCGACCGGCGGGACGACCGGCCACTTGTCCAGGCAGGCGCCGGTGCAGGCCGTCTTCATCGGCCAGGCGGAGTCCTTCTTGAACCGGTAGACCGTCATCCCCTTGGAGTCGACCACGATGTCGCCGAGCTCGGGGTCCTCGCGTACGGACATGCCCGCGAGGCCGGCGGGGTTCCCGGCGTCGTCGTCCCGCGCGCCGCCCGCCGCGCCCGGCGCGGCCTTCTTCCCGTCGGGGGCGGCGGCGAACCAGGTGCCGCCGACGCCCTGCCCCTTGGCGTCACCGGGCTCGGTGTCCTTGGCGAAGCGGTACATGGGCCAGCCGCCGACGGTGAGCTGCTTGGTGCCGTCGGCCCTGGCCACCTCGCCGATCGCCGACCCGTCGGTGCCGGGGGCGGCCGTGGCACCGCCCGCGGGCACGACCGGCCAGGCCTTCGCGCAGTCGCCTTCGCAATTCGACTTCGGCGGGTCGGCGGTGTCCTTGTCGAACCGGTAGAGCGTGAAGCCCCTGCTGTCGGTGACGACCTCGCCGAGCTTCTCGCTGTCCCAGACTGCGAGTTGCCCCGCGGCCCTGGGTGCGGCGGGCTGACCGCCGGAGTCTTCGCCGTAGCCGGTGTCCGAGCCGTAACCGCTGTCGGCGGGCTGCTGCGCGGGGTTGGCGTTGCCCACGGACCGGCTGTCCGGAGACTCGGTCACCTTGTCCTGACCGCACGCCGTCGTCAGCGCCATCACAGCCGCCGCCGTCACCGCGAACGAGACGTTCCGCCAGGTATTCATGTCGACTCCTGTGCACCGGGGGTGAGGTGCGACGCCGTGGCGCGTCGCTCATGGCCCTAGGTACGGGCGGGGGGCGCCCGGGTGTTCAAAGCGTTCGCGGAAATTTCCCATGATCTCCGATGCACAGCCGGGGCGATCCCGAACGCAAAACCGCGGAAATCCCAACCATCAGGGGAATGGGGAGCAGTTACGGCGTGCCAGGGGCGCACTCCGACCATGATCCCGGACGTGCACCCTCCGCCCCTAGGACGCCTGCTGGCCGCCACCACCCTGGCCTGGCTGCTGCTGAGCCCTGTTCCGTCCGCGGCCGACAGCTGTGCGTACGCCTCCATTTCGCCGAACGGTGAGGCGTCGTCGGGCTCGGCGGTCGCCGTGGCAGGAAGTGGGACCTGCACGGCGGGTCCGAAACCGAAGCCCCCGCCACCCCCCGCCCCGGAGCCTCCGCCACCACCTCCGTCGCCGCCTTCACCTCCACCACCCCCTCCTCCACCACCGCCACCGCCCCCGCCCCCGCCGCCCCCTCCGCCTCCTCCGCCCCCTCCGCCCGTCGAACCGGCACCCGCGCCTCCTCTCCCGCCACCACCGCCTCC